>JAIXXG010000019.1 GCA_027490915.1 Microbacteriaceae bacterium | reverse complement strand
TCGACCCACGGGCCGACGTGCTCGCCGGTCGAGGCGCGGTAGAGCATCCGTCGGCTCAGCAGGTACTCCTGCGCCGTGTCGCACCGCGCGCAGGCTGTCGTCGCCGGTGCGGATCTCCCAATCGAGGATGCCCTTCAGCGCGTTGAGCGTCGAGTGGAAGCTCGACCGCACCGAGCCCTCGACCCACTCGCAGTTCCAGCCGCCGTCGGGCAGCTGGTGCTCGGCGAACCAGCGCGCGATCGCGGAGACGTCGGCCGCAGCCGCATCGCGCGGGCTCGCGCTGCCGAGCCAGGCGCCGTTGGCGAGGGTGAAGCCGTTGATGCAGGCGTCGACCTCGCCGCCCCAGTAGGGCAGGTCGTCGTACTCCCAGCGCGCATTCGCGGCGAGCTTCCCCGCAGTACCGGCGAGCGCCGCCGCGTCGAGCCCCCACTCGCGCAGGGTGTTCAGCGACCAGGTCGTGGCCGTCCAGGGCTGGCCGTCGTTGGCCTCCTCGCTGTCCCAGTCGAAGTCGGCCGGAAAGTACGCGCCGCCCGCCCACTGCCCGTCGGCATCCTGGTGCGCGAGCAGGCGCGCGCCCATGCCCTCGGTCGCGACGCGGGTGCGCGTCGCCTCCCACACGGCGGACGGCTCATCGAGCAGATCGCGCTCGACCTGCCAGCGCAGCGCCGGGTCGGTCTCGAGCATCCACTGCAGCACGGCGTCAGTCGCAGGCGGGGTGGTCATGCCGCGAGCGTAGCGGGCGCCTCCGTCGTGCCGACGGTCAGCGGCCGATCGTCCGCGAGCAGCACGGTCGTAACCGTTAGGGAACGCAGTTCTCGATGGAGATTCCGGCCTCGGCCAGTTGTCGAGCTACTGTCTCGGTATCTCGCTCCGGCTCGATCCCCACCGCCCGTAGGCATTCCCTCATGGCCTCGGTCGCCTCGGAAGTGTCTTGGTGCGACAACTGCCAGAGAATGTCGACCTGCCGGAACTCCCGCTCGTAGCACCGCGCGTCGACCCCGCTCTCCACGGCTTCAGCGGGAATTCCGAACTGGTAGCTCTGATTCTCAGTGCCCTGCATGACGAGTGCGTATCCTGCGCCTTCCAGGCAGCTGCGATAGCGGGAGAACGCCTCCTCGTACTCGTCGGCGCTGATCACCCCATCAGCGAGAGCACTCGATTGCGTGTCGGAAACCGAGGAGGGCTCCGACGGTCCACCGTCGAGCGGGCTGGCACACGCGGCCATCATTGCCGCCGACACGACGACGGCTGCACCGGCCGACGCTAAGGCGCGAGGAGAACGACTGACCATCACCGCCTGCCTATCGTGCTGATCTGAAGAAACAAGAGTTCTTCGATTTGCACGATAGAAGTGTGGTGATGTTCCCACAAGGCTTCAGGCAGTCGACAGTTGCCGGTCGGTCAGCAAGAACTGCTCGACCTTGAGCCACCCCGGTGGGTGCGGTGTGCCCTCGGGCAGGAGGTCGAGGCCTGCCGCGGCGTCGACCGGGTTGGCGTGCGTGGCTCAGCCCGTCGGATAAGCGTACGGCCGCATCGCGGCACCCAGCCGGCCCTGAGTCCAAAGCCGACCGGGTACCGCAAGCACGACGTGCTCGTCAGTGAACCGAGAGGTCGGCATCCTCTGACCGCCGCCCGCGCGGGCCGAGCACGGCGACGAGCGCGGCCCCGGCGAGGGTCACGCCGGCCGCCACCCAGAGGGTCGACGCCGTGCCCTGCTCGAACGCCGAGCGCACCTCCTCCGCCAGCTCGTCGCCGCCGAACGGTGCCTCCTCCGCGATCGCGAGGCCCGCGCCCGCGCTCTCCTCGACCACCTCGACCAGTTCGTCGGGCAGACCGTCGGGCACCGTGAGGCTCGCCGTGTAGACCGCGGCGAGCACCGTGCCGAGAATCGCGATGCCGATGACGCCGCCGACCTCGCGCGTGATGTCGTTGACGGCGCTCGCGACCGAGCGGCGCTCTGCGGGCAGGCCGTCGATGATGAGCACCGTTCCCGGGGTGACGGCCAGGCCGAACCCGAAGCCGAACACGAAGACCCCGAGGCCGGCGAGCCAGAGATTCGGGTCGCCCGTGGCGAGCATCCCGGCCATGAGGGCGAAGCCCGCCGCCATGACCGCGAGCCCGAGGGTTCCCGGCACCGTCGGGCCGAACCGCCGGATGAGCGCGGTCGATACTCCCGTGCCCGGCCCGACTCCGACGGCGACGGCGAGCAGGGCGACGGCCGCCCCGAGCGGGGTCAGCTCGAGAACGATCTGCAGGTACTGCGGCGAGATCACGAAGAACCCGAGAGAGGCAAAGAACTGCAGCGAGACGATCAGCGATCCGGTGCTGAGTCCGCGCGACCGGAAGAGCCGCACGTCGAGGGCGGGCTCGCGCGTGCGATGCTCGTGCACCACGAACGCCGTCAGCGCCGCGACCGCCACCAGGTAGGCACCGATCACGAGCGGGTCGGCGAATCCGAGCTTCGGGGTCTCGATGATCGCCCACACCAGCGCGGCGAGACCGACTGCCGACCAGAGCGCTCCCCACGGGTCGAGCGAGAGGCCGGGGCGGCGGTTCTCGGCGACGAGCCACAGCGTGGGAATGATGAGCGCGGCGCCCATGATGCCGAAGGTCAACTGGATACTCGGCCACTCCAGCACCTCCAGCAGGCCACCCGCCACGAGGGTTCCGAGTACCGCACCGGCGGCGCTCACGGCCGACCACACGGCCACGGCGAACGCTCGGCGCTCGGCTGGGTAGGCGTCGACGAGGGCGGAGAGCGTGACCGGGAAGACGGCGGCAGCCCCCGCGCCGGCAACGGCTCGCCAGGCGATGAAGGTCTCGGGGTCGGCGGCAAAGGCCGAGGCGACATTGGCGACCGCGAAGACGACCAGGCCCACCGTCAGCGTCGTGCGGCGACCGAAGCGGTCGGCCGCGATACCGGCGGGCAACAAGAGTGCGGCGAAGGCCAGGGCATAGGCGTCGATGATCCAGGTCAAGTCGCTCTGCGTCGCCTCGAGGTCGGCGGCGATGTCGGGCAGGGCGATCGCGAGAGCAGAGTTGCCGGCGACCACGAGAGCGAGTGCGACGCACAGGGCGATGAGCAGCATCCGGAGTCGAGGGGCTGACAGTTCCGACATGGGGTTCCTTTCATTCGTTTTCCGTGTCATTCGGTAAACGTATTGTCTGTCGTCTAGACTGTCAAGGTGGCCGAAACCTGGACCCCCGACCCCGAGGAACTCGCCGAGCGCGCGCTGACGGCGGCGGATGACGTCTCGTGGGCGTTCCGCGAAGCGACGCGCGTCACGGGCGAGCTCGATGCTGCTCTCGCCCGGCACCTGCACATGAAGCAGACCGACTACGACGCGATGGGGCATCTGATGTCAGCGCCCGCGCCGCTCGGGCCGAACGAGCTGGCGCGCCGCCTCGGCATCACCCCCGCATCCGCGACCGAACTCGTCGACCGCCTCGAGTCGGCTGGGCATGTGCGGAGGGAACGGTCTGCCCTCGACCGGCGCCGCGTCGAGTTGCACGCCGACGCCGACTCGGTCGGCATGATCATCGGCGAGTTGCAACCCCTGTTCGCCGCTCTTGACGCGATCGCCGCCGACCTCGACGCGGAGCAGCGCGCGACCGTGATCGCCTACCTCCGGGCGGTGAGCCGCGCCACCCGCGACTACATCGAGTCTGAGTTGACACCGGGAGCCTCAGGGACCTAGGGCCTCGAGGCGCCCTCACCGGGGAGCAAAAATGTTGTGATGGTGGACCTGAGGGGATTCGAACCCCTGACCTCTTCATTGCGAACGAAGCGCGCTACCAACTGCGCCACAGGCCCGTACGGCTCGACCACATTACCACCGCCGCGGGGGTGCCTCGAAACGCGGAGCGGCTCCTGTCGTGCGGGCTGTGCTTAGGATCGTCGCCCGCCGTCGTAGGCCGGAACGACTCCACCCGAATCGCTCGAGAGGTGTGCGGCATCGATCACGTCCATGGTTCTCAGTACGTCGTCGACGGAGGTGGGAAGACCGCTGACGTCCCCGGCCAGAGCGCGCTGCAAGGCACTCATCGAACCCGCAAACGCGTCGGGAAACCACGAACCCTCGAAGGGCAACGGCTGCCACCCCGCCTCCCTGCGATCGTGGCGGGCGATCTCCAAGGTGTCCTGTCCGCCCCGTGGGTAGTCGAGCAGGAGGCCCAGCTGCACGCGGATCGCACCGCTCGTCCCCTCGAACTTGACGAAGCTCTCCTCGTAGGTCGGCCCGAAGTTATGCTCATTATTCGTCGCCACCACGACGCGCACGGGCCGCTCGCGATAGCGCATCAGGATCGTTGATCGACAGTTGGCGTAGGGGCGCTCGGGGTGCGGCAGCGTGACGCACATCACATCGCTGGGATCCCCGAGGAACGACCGCACGAGGTCGAGGTGGTGGACGCTGTGCATGTTCAGCTCGAGGCGGGGCAATGCGAAGACGTGAGGAAAGAGCTCCCAGGGTTGACGGACGGTGACGCGGATCTCGACGTCGACGAGCTCTCCGATCTGGCCCTCGGCGATCGCACGTCGCGCCTGCTCGATATAGGGAGCGAACCGAAGCTGTGTGTTGACCGCTGCGACGAGCTCGCGCTCGTGGCAGATCGCGACGATCCTGCGGGCCTGCGCGCCGTCGTGACCCAGCGGCTTCTGAATCAAGACCCCCGATCCCCGAGGAAGAGCCGCCAGAGTGGCTTCGTACTGCTCGGGCATCAGTGCGATATCGAACACCGCGTCAGATGGAGCGCTTCTGATGGCCTCTGCGAGATCGTCGTAGACGTGCTCGATGCCGTACTCGTCGGCGAGGGCCTGTGCGCGACTGCGCGTGCGGTTGACGATCCCGTGCACGGGGAATCCGTAGCGGCGATAAGCGGGAAGATGCGCGTCCCGCACGATCCCGCCCGCACCGATCACGACGATCGGGCGTAGAACGCTGGGCATCGCAAAGGTGTAGGCGGGGTGCGGATGCCGCTCCGGCCAGGTGATCGCCATGTGACCCTCTTCTCTCGGCAGTGATCGTCTCGCACGGTACGACGATGCGGTTCAAAGAGCAAAGGTTTTCCCGGGCGTCTCGACGATGTTTTGCACGTTCGTCGCGAATCTCCACTACTGTGGTCAATCGATTGTTCACCCAATGATGCGAGGCACCATGACCGGCGACCTGCCCCTCGAGGGAATCCTCGTCCTGGACTTCAGCCAGTTTCTCGCTGGTCCCGTCGCGGCACTTCGCTTGGCCGACCTCGGGGCGAGAGTCATCAAGATCGAGCGCCCGCAGTCCGGGGACATCGGCCGGACGCTGGCGTTCGGCAACCGGTGGATCGATGGCGACTCGGTCTCGTTCCACGCGATGAACCGCAATAAGCAGTCGCTCGCAGCCGACCTCAAGAACCCCCGTGACCTGGCCATCGTGCAACGACTGGTCGAGCGCGCCGACGTGATCGTGCAGAACTTCCGGCCCGGGGTCATGGAGAGGATCGGACTCGACTACGCCACAGTTGCCGAGCTCAACCCGCGCATTGTCTACGCCAGCGCGAGCGGGTACGGCGACTCGGGCCCGTGGCGCGACCGCCCCGGCCAAGACCTCCTCGCGCAGTCGATCTCCGGTCTTCCCTGGCTCTCGGGCTCCGGGGACGACGGCCCGGTGCCCGTCGGCGTGTCGATCGCCGACCACCTCCTCAGTTGCCACATCGCACAGGGTGTCTGCGCCCTCCTCCTGCGGAGGGAGCGCACCGGTCGAGGCGGACTCGTGGAGTCGAGCCTCCTCGAGTCCATGCTCGACTTGCAGTTCGAGCTGCTGAGCACGCGGCTCAATGACCCGACGCTGAGCGTACGACGCGGCAGCGACCGTTCCGCCCACGCGTTCCTTGCCGCCCCGTACGGCACGTATCCCACTGCAGACGGATACCTCGCGCTCGCGATGAACCCGCTCCCCCGCCTCGGGGCACTGCTCGAGATTCCCGAGCTCGAACGCCTGACCAGACCCGACGATGGCTGGACGCACCGCGATACCGCCGAGGCACATCTCTCCGAGCGCTTGAAGCAGAACTCCACTGCACACTGGCTCGCGATCCTCGACGCCGCGGATGTGTGGTGCGCGCCCGTCTTGACCCTGGATGAACTCGTGGAGTCAGAGGGCTTCGCGGCGATCGACATGACCCAGACCGTTGTCAGAGGGGGGATCGCGATCACGACGACGCGGTCGCCCATCAGGGTCGACGGCGAACGCCTGACCAGCACAAAGGCCGCGCCCAAGCTCGGTGAGGACTCGCTCTCGGTGCAGAGCGAGTTCGGACTCGATCGCGGAGGCGACGCATGATCACGCTGCGAGGGGTGACGTGGGAGCACGACCGCGGCTTCGGCAGCGTCGCTGAGGCCGCGAAGGCGTACCGAGCCGTCGCGCCCGACGTCGAGGTGGTCTGGAGCTACCGGAGTCTCCAGGCCTTCGGCGACCAGCCTCTCGAGCAGCTCGCCCGAGAGAACGATCTGCTCGTCATCGACCACCCGCACGTTCCGCACGCTGCCGAGGAGGGCCTGCTCGCTCCGCTCGACGGGGCGGGCTTCGACGAAGCGCTCTCTGAGCTCGCATCCCGCAGCGTCGGTCGATCGTTCGAGAGCTATCAGTATCGGGACAGGCAGTGGGGGCTCGCCTCCGACGCGGCCGCGCAGGTCTCGGCATCGCGCCCCGATCAGCTCCCCGTGCCGCCGACGGACTGGGATGGGGTTCTCGAGCTGGCACGGGAAGGCCGAGTCGCCTGGCCGTACAAGCCCATCGATGCCTTCTCCAGCTTGATCACGGTGGCAGGGGGATGGGGTGAAGCAGCGATGGAGTCACCGGGCACATTCCTCTCCCTCGACGCCGTCGAGTTCGCTCTCGACCTGCTCATCCGGCTTTCCGAGTGCGTCGACCCCCGGCACGCGGAGTCCAATCCCATCCAGGTCGCTGACGACCTCGCCTCTGACTCCCCTGCCATCTACGCTCCCCTGCTCTTCGGCTACTCGAACTACAGCCGGCAGGGCTTTCGGCGGCATCGCCTCCGCTACCACGACATCCCGACGATCGACGGACGGCTCCAGGGCGCTCTGCTCGGCGGGGCGGGCATCGCCGTCTCTGCGTCGAGCTCCCACCTGGCCGAGGCAATCGCCCATGCCTTCTGGCTCGCGTCCGCCGAGACGCAGAGTGGCGCCTACTTCGACGGAGGCGGTCAGCCCGGGCACGCTGCCGCGTGGGAGGACGACGCGCTGAACGCGGCGACGCTCGACTTCTTCCGCAGCACGCGGGCGACCCTGGAATCCGCCTATCTCCGGCCCCGTCATCCTCGCTTCATCGATCTGCAGGACGCGGCGAGCGTGGCTATCCATCGAGCGATCGTCGAGCGGAAGAGCGCCACTGACCTCGCCCGCGAGCTCGACGCTCTCGCCCCCCTGATAGGAGACGCCGCATGAGAACAGTGGCCCGCTACCTCGACGACTACACGATCGGAGAGTCTCGAACCTCGACAGGACGCACGATCACCGAAGCGGACATCATCCTGCACGCGGGTCAGACGGGAGACTTCTATCCCCACCACATGGACGCGGAGTGGATGGCGACCCAGCCGGCCGGTCAGCGCATCGCCCACGGCACCCTCGTCCTCTCGGTGGCAGTGGGAATGACGGCGGGTGACATCAACCCGGAGTCCATGAGCTACGGGTATGACCGCATCCGGTTCATCGCACCGGTGTTCATCGGCGACACCATCACGGCGACCGCCGAGATCACCGACATCAGGCCCCATCCCCGACGAGACACCGAGGTCGGTTTCATCGACGAGCTGGTGACGGCTCGCAACCAGCATGGTGCGACGGTGCTCTCGCTCGTCCACATCTACATCGTCAATCGGCGGGGAACGGGTCTGACCTAGGCTTGCGCCATGGCGACGCTCCGCGAAGTCGCAGCTCTGGCTGGCGTCTCGACCTCCATGGTCTCCCGGGTGCTCAATGATGCCCCCGACACGCGAGCGACCGACGAGACTCGTCAGCGCATCCGAGATGCCGCCGTTCAACTGGGGTACCGCGCGAACTTCGCCGCACGAGCCCTCAAGAACTCCCGCACGCACGTCATCGGCGTGGTGCTCCCCGACCTCGCGAACCCCATCTACATCGACCTGCTCGACGCGGTCGAGGAGGAAGCGGCACGGCAGGGCTATCTGACGCTCCTCGCCCGAGCGGAGGGGCTGCTGACGAACCCGGACGCCATCCCTCGGCTGGTCCACGAAGGGAGAGTCGACGGGGTCATCGTCCAGGCGAGTGACGGGCTGAGCCCGGACGCGCTCACGAGCCTGACCGGCGGCTCCACTCCTGCGGTCTTCGTCAACTCGAGCCACCCCCGGGAGTCGGGATCGGTCCTCCTGGACGACGCGGCCGGCGGGCGAGTGGCAGCGGAGCACCTCTGGGGCCTGGGACATCGTGACATCGCCTTCGCCGGCGGCCTCCCGGGCTCGGAGAACTCCGCCCGGCGACTGGAGGGCTTTTCGGCAGCGCTCCAGGGTCTCGGCGGCTCGTTGCCCGAGCATCGCATCTCCCGGCGCGGGTTCGCTGTCGAACAGGGCGCCGCTGCGGTCGCCGATCTCCTCGCTGCAGGCATCCCCCCGACCGCGATCGCGGTAGCCAACGTCAACGCTGCGTTCGGAGTCCTCACAGAGCTCCGGAGTCGAGGCGTCGCCGTTCCCGATGACATGTCGGTCATCGCGATCCACGAGGCACCGGGGGCTCAGCACACCTGGCCCCCGCTCACGACGATCGAGATGCCTCTCGGCGCCCTGGGTGCCGCCGCGGTCACCGCTCTGCGTGGGCTCATCGAAGCAGGCACGGTGAGCGACACCGTCGTTTCTTCGCCCGCACCCCGGCTTCACGAGCGGGAGTCCACGCGTCCGCCGAACCCGCACGCACCCGCACGCGCAAACGTTTGACCACCGGCCTCCGCCCCCGATATCGTGGGCAGCGCGACAGCGCGGAGGAGCCGGCCATGATGACGATCGACGCCCACCAGCACGTGTGGAGCCTGGGGCAATCGCCCTACGCCTGGCTGACCCCGGAAGCGGGCATCCTCTATCGCGACTTCGAGCAGGCCGAGTTCCGGCGAGCCGCGGACCACGTCGGTGTCTCTGCCTCGATCCTCGTGCAGGCCGACGATGACGCGCGCGACACCGCGCACATGCTCGCGGTTGCCGCCAGCGACCGGCGCATCGTCGGTGTCGTCGCGTTCGTCCCGCTCCATCGCGCGGAGGAGGGAGAACCGACTCTCGGCGAGCTCGCCGCCGACCCCCTTGTCGTCGGCATCCGAAACCTGACGCACGACCGGCCAGACGGGGCGTGGATGAGCCGTCGCGAGTTCCTCGATGGCGTGGAACGGGTGGCTTCCGCGGGCCTGGCGCTCGACCTGGTCGGCACCACCCCGGAGCACTTCAGCGCTGCCCTCGACGTCATCGACGCTCATCCCGACGCGCGGATCGTCCTCGACCACCTGATGAAGCCCCCGCTGGGCGGCGATCTGTCTCGGTGGAAGCGGTCGATGGAGGCCGCCGCGGCTTCGCCGAACGTGACCGCCAAGCTGTCGGGCCTGACCGCTGGAGGCTCTGACCCCGGGTCGTGGACGATCGACGATCTCCACGAGGCCGTGGAGTTCGCGTGGCAGACCTTCGGTCCGAAGCGACTCATGTTCGGCGGCGACTGGCCGGTCGTCGAGCTCTCGGGCGGCTACAGCCGTGCCGTAGAGGGATTGCGCTCGGTTCTGGCGGAGTATCCCGAGCACGAGACCGCTCGCGTATGGAGCGGGACCGCGATCGAGGTCTACCGCCTCGACACCGCTCGGCTCGCGTCGGTTCCGGCATGAGCGGCGTTGCAGGGCTCCGCGTCCTCGTCACGGGAGGCGCCTCGGGCATCGGAGCGGCAACGGTGCACGAGTTCGTCGCCGGAGGAGCCCGTGTCGCGATCCTCGACGTCGCCGACGGCCCGGCGGGTGAGGCGGAGCTCGTCGTCCGGGCCGACGTCCGTTCTCGTGCGGAGATCGACAGCGCGGTCGAGCAGGTGCTGAACGCATTCGGGGGCCTCGATGTGCTCGTGAACAACACGGGCATCAGTGCCGTCGGAACGATCGAATCGGTCGACGACGACGAGTGGGCCACGGTGCTCGACGTGAACGTGACCGGAATGGCACGCATGGCGTCGTCCGTGCTCCCCGCGCTTCGCCGCTCAGACGCGGCCGCGATCATCAACGTCTGCTCGATCGCGGCGCGGCACGGCCTGCCGCAGCGAGCGCTCTACAGCGCGTCGAAAGGCGCGGTGCTCGCGCTGACGCACGCCATGGCCACCGACCACGTTACGGACGGCATCCGCGTGAACTGCGTGAGCCCCGGAACCGTGCACACGGCGTTCGTCGACAGGATGCTGCAGCGCTTTCCCGATCCGGTGGCAGAGAAAGCGGCCCTCGATGCCCGGCAGGCCATCGGGCGCATGATTCAGCCGGACGAGGTCGCTCGCGCGATCGTCTTCCTCAGCGACCGGCGATCAGCCGGGATCACCGGCACAGAGCTCCTCGTCGACGGCGGGTTCTCGCACCTTCGCACACGGCCCACCCAGGCCCCTCGCTGAGCGCTCGGACGGAGCCCTAGCCGCCGGAGCGGCGGGGCGTGCTCGCCCGGAGACGCACCTCGAGGGCCATCGGTTCCGGTGCGCTCCACTCGTCATCGACCGCCGCCCGGAAGGCCGCGTACCCGATGTCCTCGAGCGGTATCCGCACGCTGGTGAGGGCTGGCGTGACGTCGCGGCTAGCGGGAATGTCATCGAAACCGGCGAGGGCGATGTCACTGCCGACCGCGCGACCGGCGTTCCGCAGGGCGGTCAGGGCGCCCAACGCCACGACATCGGTCACGGCGAACACCACGGTGCCCCGGGGCACTCCATCACCGAGCGCGCGGGCCATGGCGCGCTCTCCGGCCACCCGCGTCAGACCGTCACGAAGCACCGCCACTTGGCCGGCCTCCCCGAATCCCTCGATGAAGCCGGCGATGCGCTCGTCGGAGGTGTAGGTCCCTTCCGGTGCGCCGAGAACGACGGCCGCGTCGTAGCCGTTCTGCTTGAGCGCCTCTCCCAGCGCGCGCGCTCCGCCCCGGTTGTCGATGAGGATGCTCCGAGCCGACGTGATGCCGGGCCCGAGCGCGACAACCTGTCCTCCCGCACTGATGACCGCGTCGAGTTCTCGCTGCAGACCACCGGAGGGAACCTCGGTCGTGCGCGACGCAGCGAAGATCACGCCGCGCGGCCGCTGACCCCGGAGGGCCCGAACAAGGCGCAACTCGCGCTCGTCATCGCGCTCGGTGACCGAGATCGTCACCACGAGCCCCGCCTCGTCCGCTCCGCGCATCACGCCCGCGGCGATGATCCCGAAGTAGGGGTCGGCGATATCGGCCACCAGCAGAGCGATCGTCGACGAGGTGCCTTTCGCCGTGGCCTGCGCGGAGATGTTCGCGGTGTAGCCGAGCTCAGCGGCGGCGTTCTCCACTCTCTCGCGATAGGAATCCGCGACCGTCCGGGATGAGCCGTTCAGAACGCGAGAGGCCGTGGCGAGAGACACCCCCGCGATCCGCGCGACGTCGTGCAACGTCGGGGTGCCATGCCCTCGACCAGGCTCCGTGCGTGCGCTCATCGAGCGTGAGTCTAGAGCCGTGGTGATTCTTTCCCGGTCTCGTCCGACGGCATGGCCGCCGCAAACGTGCGGATGGTCTCGGCGACGACGAGGTCCGGCTGCGCGCTCCAGATCTCCTCGTTGAAGATCTCGACCTCGATATCTCCTGTGTACCCGGCATCGTCGACCGCCCGAGTCAGCGACGGGATATCGATCACGCCCTGGCCGGGATAGTGGCGGCTCAGCAGAACGTCAGAGGCCAACGGCGTGTTCCAGTCACAGACCTGGTACGTCGCGATGCGCCCCTCTCGACCTGCCCGCTCGATCATCGCGAGCACCGTTGGGTCCCACCAGATGTGGTACGTGTCCACCGCGACGCCCACGACGTGCGGCGGAATTCCGGCGCAGAGATCCAGCGCCTGACCGATGGTCGACACGACGCACCGGTCCGATGCGAACATCGGGTGCAGGGGCTCGATCGCGAGGGTGACCCCGGCGCTCTCCGCCGACGGCGCGAGCTCCTCGATCGCGTCCCGAACACGGCCGCGAGCGGCGACGAGATCCCGAGAACCGTCTGCGAGCCCGCCCGCCACGAGAACGAGCACGGCACGAGAACCGGGTGCCCCGGCAGCGGCGAGCGCGGCCGCCTCATCGATGGCACGACGATTGTCGTCGAGTGCGTCGCGTCGCGACGCACCGTCGGGCATCGTGAAGAAGCCGGCCCGGCAGAGAGTCGAGACACGGAGGCCCGAGTCGCGAACGAGACGAACCGCCCGGTCGAGGCCCACCCCCTGCACCGGTTCTCGCCACAACCCGATCGCCTGCACTCCGCTGTCGGCGACCGATCGCAGTGCGCCGGCGAGATCGGCCCGCCGGATGGTGGCCTGATTCACCGACAGACGCGGATGCGGTGCGGTCATCGTGCCCCCTCGACAGCGGAGACGCCGTGCACCTGGAGCAGGGCAGCCCAGCGGGCGGCGGCCCGCTCCGGGTCCTCGAACGCTCGGCAGGCGTTGGCGAGTTCGGCGATTCGCGACAGATGCGGGAGGCTTCGAGCCGCGTGGAGGCCGCCGACCATCTGGAACGACGGTTGATGCCCGTTCAGCCAGGCCATGAAGGCCACGCCGGTCTTGTAGTAGAAGGTCGGCGCCGAGAAGATGTGCCGGCTGAGCGCCTCCGTCGGCTTCAGGATGCGGAGGAACGCGTCGGGGTCGTTCGCGTCGAGGGCCTGGATCGATGCCGAGGCATGGGGTGCGATCGCGGCGAAGGCGCCGAGGAGTGCGTCCGAGTGATGGTCGTCGAGTCCGAGATCGTCACCTCCGATCAGATCGACGTAGTTGAAGTCGTCGCCGGTGTACATGCGCACCGACTCCGGCAACCGACGACGCACGTGCTGCTCCGCGGACGCATCGAGCAGGCTCATCTTGATGCCGGCGACCGCCGGGACGTTGTCCTCGATGATCGAGAGCACGGTATCGGCCGCTGCGGCGAACTCGGACGAGCCGAAGTACCCCCCCAGCGCAGGATCGAACGCCGGACCGAGCCAGTGGAGGATCATCGGCCGATCGGCCCCGGCGAGCACCGTCGCGTAGACACGCCGGTAATCGTCAGCCGATCGGGCAGCCCGGGCGAGGTGCCTGCTCGCCATGAGCACCAGCTCGGCACCGGCATCCTGCGCCGCATCGCGCTGCTGGCAGTACGCCGTGATGATCTCGTCGATCGTGGCGTCGGCACTCTCCAGATGGTCGGTGTTGATGCCGACCACGAGGCGCCCGCCCTCCTCGCGCGAGACCTGCGCGCTCTGCGCGATGAGCTCCCTGATCGCGGCGGGGTCCAGCCCCATGTTGCGCTGGGCGGTATCCATCGCGTCAGCGACCCCGAGCCCCCACTGGTAGACCCGACGACGAATCTCCAGGGTGGCGTCCCAGTCGACATCCGCCGGACTCCCCGGGGTGTTCTCGCCATGGACGACGGGAACGACGTGCACAGCCGCGAAGACCGACCGGCTCGTCAGAGGCCCCGCTGGGCGATTGAATCCGGAGGGCTCCTGGAGATCGACGGAGCGAACCTCTCCGTTGACATCGAGGAGGGTGAGACCCGCCACTACGCACCACCGCGGGTGGGAAGCATCACTTTCCGTCCCGAACGGTGCGACTCGAGGGCCGACTCGGCAAGCAGCATCCCCCTCGCACCGCTCATCAGATCGAAGCGGTAGGGCTGGTCCTGCGCGTGTGCGGTCAGGAAGTCGATCCACTGCTGCTTGAAGCCGTTCTGGTAGACCTCATTGGTGGGCAGGGGAGCCCAGTCGGCCGCATACTCGTGCTCGTCGGGGATGTCGGGGTTCCAGACAGGCTTGGGTGTTGCGGTTCGGTGCTGGATGCGCGCTCCGAAGAGGCCCACGACCGCCGAGCCGTGCGTGCCGTCGACCTGGAACTCGACGAGCTCGTCCCGGTGCACCCGCACGGTCCACGAAGAATTGATCTGCGCAACGACGCCGCCCTCGAGCTCGAAGATCCCGTACGCGGCGTCCTCCGCGGTCGCTCGGTACTGCGCGCCGGCCTCATCCCACCGCTCGGGGATGTGCGTCGTGGCCTGGCTGTACACCGAGCGGATCTCCCCGAAGAGGTCCTCCAGCACGTAGCACCAGTGCGGGTACATGTCGACGACGATGCCGCCGCCGTCTTCTGCCCGATAGTTCCAGCTGGGGCGCTGGGAGGGTTGCCAGTCTCCTTCGAAGACCCAGTACCCGAACTCGCCGCGCACCGACAGGATGCGCCCGAAGAAGCCGGAATCGATCAGACGGCGGAGCTTCTGCAGGCCGGGCAGGAAGAGCTTGTCGTGGACGACCCCGCTGCGGATTCCTGCGGCCTGCGCTGCCTGCGCCACTTCCAGAGCCTCTGCATAGGTCTCTGCAGAGGGCTTCTCGGTGTAGATCGCCTTGCCGGCAGCGATCGCCCGGCGCAATGCCGCGGCGCGAGCGCGCGTCGGAAGGAAGTCGCCGTAGATCTCCCAGCGAGGGTCAGCCAGTGCCGCGTCCAGGTCTGTCGTGATGTCCTCGATGCCGTGGCGGAGGGCGAGGTCGCGAAGCTTCTCGTGGTCACGGCCGACGAGCAGGGGCCGTACCGTCACCCGCTCCCCGTCCGGCAGTTCGATGCCGCCGCCGTCCCGGATCGCCAGCAGCGATCGAACGAGGTGCTGCCGATAGCCCATGCGTCCGGTGGCCCCATTGACGATCACGCCGATCTCCCGGGGGCTCCGGGGGCTGGCGGTGGCGCGGAGTGAGTCGCTGTGCGGAGGCGCGTCCTCGTGCAAGACCTGGGCATACGACATCGTTGGGCTCCTCGTAGTCAAGGTCGGACGACAGCCCAACCATGGGTAAGCGCTTTCTCAGGGGTCAGACTGCCATTCGCACCCCGGATTGACAAGAACGAGATTTCCGCAGCCGGGCAACCGGGTCGGAGTGCTTGACAACTTCAACGCCGTCGCACACACTCTGGGAAAACGATTTCCCACACGGGCAGGAAGACAAGGGCGCCAGCCGGGCACCCTCTCCCTGTCAGACCAAGAACTGCTCCACCCAACCGCATTCAAGGAGGCATGCATGAACCACAAGCCGATCGCCCTGGCTGTGAGTGCCGCATTGGCACTCACAGCCCTTAGCGGGTGCACAGCACCGGAACCCCGAGTGACCCTCGAGCTGCTGACCTGGCACGGGCCGGACTCCCTCACCAACTACTACGAGGGCTACCAGCAGATCATCGCCGACTACCAGGCGGCGAACCCCGACATTCGGATCGAGATCAAGAGTGAGGAGGACGCGTCGTACGGCAGCATCCTCGAGACCGGTTTCGCCGGTGGCACCGCTCCCGACATCATCCAGATGAAGTCCGGACAGCGCTCCACCTTCGCGACGAACTTGCTCGACCTCCGCGAGTACCTCACCGGTGAGAGCGCGTACGTCGAGGAAGGCGCCTGGATCGACTCGTTCGTGGGAGGCGAGGGCGCATTCCCGGTCGAGGACAACGGGGTCAACGCCAATTCGATCCTCTTCGTGCCGAACGACGGCAACCCGGAGGTCTTCGCCGGCCGGATGTACATCTTCAACAAGGCGCTCGTGGCCGAGGCTGGCCTCGACCCCGAAGACACCCCTGAGGACTTCAAGGAGTTCTTCGAGTGGATGGAAGCGCTCGACGGCAACCCTGACGTCGCGCCCATCGCGGGCTCCAACGACGTCGGCGGCAAGGTGTCGCAGATCGGCTACGGCTTCGGTGAGCGATACGCCGACAACTTCTTCTCCGACGAGTTCAACGAGACAGACCTGTCGAACGACCTGTTCTACGACAAGATCTACACCCTGACGAGCTACGCCGGCGGATCGCAGATGCCCCTGACGGAGCTCCCGTACTACCCGGCAATGTTCAAGCTCATCAAGCAGCACGTGAGCTACTTCCAGGACAGCTGGACCGAGAACACCCCGGAGACCGAGACCCTGACCTTCGCCAGCGGGAAGGCCGCCCTGATGCAGACCAGCTTCTGGGACTACGGCTCGCTCGTCGGCTCGCTCGGCGAGTCCTCGTTCCCCGACGGCTACGGCCTATTCCAGATGCCGTACTTCGGCGCCGACACCCTGGACTACGCCGTCGACAAGGGCTGGATCACTGCAGAAGAGGCGGAGGCGGCTGCGCCGTACGCCGTCGACCGTCCGGCAACCGCGAGTGGTGCCGGCCGTCACGAGTACGGCTTCACGGTGAACGCGGCACTCGCCGACGACCCGGAGAAGCTCGAGGTCGCGATCGACTTCCTGCAGTTCCTGTCGAGCCCGGAGGCTCAGGCGAAGTACGTGGAGACCGCTCAGTCGTTCTCGCCGGTCGTCGGAGTCGGGGTCGTCGAGAGCCTGCAGCCGTTCGTGGTCCCCGCTCCTGAGGGCGGTTTCGCCGAGCAGGTCCTCGGCTACACCGTGATCGAGTGGGGCAAGGCCGGCTGGGACGTTGTCTTCACCCAGTTCCTGAACGGAGAGATCTCCGCCGAGGAGCTCGTCACCCAGGTGGCCTACCCCGAGTGGGCTGCTGACATCCCCGACTCCGCAGCACTCGCGGCAGCGACGGCCGACGCCCAGGCGCAGCTCGACGCAGCCACCGAGGAGGAGAAGGAGGCCAAGGAGAGGGCTCTCGCCTACGCGCAGCTCCGTGAGAGTCTGTACAACACGTACTACCACTCGATGACGGGCGACCTGACGGAGCGGCGTTAGCAGTGACACACATGGCTGAGACCACCGTCTCCGCCCCACGTGACGGGGGGCGCCAGTCCGCTGGCGCCCCCCGCTCGTTCGGGAGGCGGCTCCAAGAACTGATCCTCGATCTCGATCCCGACGACTCCCCGCGTCAAGCGCGGCGCCGCCTGAGGAGTCCCTCGAGCTGGATCGGTCTGGTGTTCATCTCGGCCGCCATCATCAGCAATGTCATCTTCGACTGGGTGCCGACGATCGATGGGTTCGTCCGCTCCTTCTTCACCTGGACCAACCGCAATCCGGAGCTGGTGTTCGTCGGTCTCGACAACTTCCGTCGGGTCTTGATCGATCCGGAGTTCCACCTCGCGGTCGGCAACATGCTCTTCTTCCTCGTTGCGGGCCTCATCCTCATGATCCCGTCGGTCGCGACGGCAGTCGTGATGTTCCGCATCCGCGGGGCCCGCCTTCAGTACCTCTATCGCGTGCTGATCGTGCTGCCGATGGTCGTTCCGGCGCTCGTCTTCAGCCTGCTCTGGATCTTCATCCTCGGCTACGACTTCGGTGCCATCAACACCCTCCTCGACGATCTGGGATTCGGGCGCGTTCCCTTCCTCGGAGATCCCGAGTTGATCAAGTGGACCATCCTCCTCACCGGAATCCCCTTCGTCACCGCGAACACCGTTCTGATCTACCTCGGCGGCATCCAGGCGATCGGGGACGAGATCTGGGACGCCGCCAAGCTCGACGGGGTCGGCCCGATCCGCAAGTTCGTCTCCCTGGAGTTCCCGCTCATCCTGGGCCAGTTCCGCCTCACGATCATCGGGGTCATCGGCGCAGCCATCACCACCTATGCGACCCAGCTGGTGTTCTACAACCCCTCGGTGCACTCGGGCATCATGACCCCCGGCCTGCTCATGTACTTCAAGGCCTTCCCCAACACGGGAGCACCTGACTATGGCTACGCCTACGCGCTCGGGCTGATCCTCTTCATCGTCGCCCTGACACTGTCTCTGACCGCACTGAAGCTCCTCAAGAATCGGGACTGACGGTGACGACGACACAACCGACGCGCCGGCCCCGCCGAGTCCGGTGGGAAGCAGCCGGGGTCTTCAAGAACCTGTTCATGGTCGCCATCGTCCTGATGCTCCTCTTCCCGCTGTACCTGACGATCATCGGCTCGTTCAAAGACCTGGAGCAGATCCTCAACGACTTCTTCGTGCCGACGCTTCCCCTGCACGTCGAGAACTACGCGAAGGCTTTCGTCTACATCGCCCCGTACTACGTGAACACGGCGCTGTACGCGGTACTGAGCGTCGTGCTCACCGTGGGCGCAGCGACCGTCGCCGGGTACGCCTTCAGCGCTCTCCGGTTCCCTCTGCGCAGGCCGCTGTTCATGCTGCTCTTCATCAAGATGTTCATGCCGGGCGTCATGCTGCTCGTTCCGTCGTTCGTCCTGGCGGTCAACCTGGGCCTTCTCAACACGCCGTTCGTCATCGCCCTGTTCTGCATGGGAACCTCGCAGCCCTTCTGGGTCTTCGTGATGAAGACCTTCGTCGACGGGCAGCCGCGCGAGCTCTTCGAGGCGATGCGGATGGACGGGGCGAGCGAGCTCCGGATCTTCTGGCATCTCGCCCTGCCGTTGTTGAGGCCGATGGTCGCCTTGATGTCGCTCAACGTGATCCTCTTCATCTGGAACGACTTCATCTGGCCGCTCGTGACGCTGACCGATCCGGGGATGCGGACCATCACCGTCGGCATCTACAAGCTGTCCTCGGCCGCCGGCCTTGACTACGGCATGATGCTGGCCGGCTACGCCCTCGCCGCGCTCCCCCTGCTGATCGCCTTCTTCGTCTCCATGCGCTTCTTCGTCAGCGGACTGACGGCGGGAGCCGTCAAGCTGTGAGGCACCTCCTGGGCTCACAGCCCTTCCTTCTCGACGATCTCGCGGCGCTCCGGACGGAGCTTCTCGCGCTCGGACCCGACGATGGGCGCCGGTTCGAGCTCTGGCGCATGGTTCGCGATTCCGCACGCCGGGCCCCCGATCAGTTCGGGTGGTTCGTGCCATTCGTCGCGGTCGTCACGCAAGAGCGCGCCGACATCGACCGGGCACGCGGAATCATCGACGCCTATCTCCGCAAGATGGAGCCCCAGTCGTTCTCGACCGGACTCCAGTTTCACTTCTGGTGCTTCGCCTTTCCGCACGCGAAGGTAGCGCTGTACTTCCAGTGGCTCTGCTCGATCGGCGCCTACACGGCCGATGAGGCTGACGCGATCGGCCAGCGACTGCTCGAGTACCACTTCGTCAACTTCTACTACGGCATGCGGGACAAGCCCGAGCCGGAGTGTGTCGACAATCAGGCGCTGTCGCTCGTCTTGTCGTCGACGGTCGTGGGGCACCTCTTCCGCCGCACGGATGGCGGCGGGCCGCGCATGGCCGAGATCATGCTGCGTGACGGCCTCCGGAGACTGCCGGGGATGCTCTCCGAGCTGCCTGCCAGCGGTTACACCGGCGAGGGAAGCGACTACATGAACTGCGTCGTCGCCCCCGCGATCCCGCTCGCCGTCGAGGTTCTGGAGCGGGCAGGTGGCCTCGCGCGTGTGCTCGAGGAGTCGATCGGCACCGGGGAGGCCCGCCCTGTCTCGGTCTTGCGCATGATGGCGCGATCGTTCATGCCCGGTGGTCTGCTCCTCCCGTGGGACAACTACGGGTACCAGTTCGGCGTCCGGTCGAGCCTCGCCTACGGCGCGAAGAGGACCGGGGAGGAGTTGTTCTTCCGGGTTCTCGACGAAGAAGTGATCTGGACCTACGACATCGGCATCGGGTGGGCCTACGACGACTTGGTGTGGACCCTCATCTGGTGGCCCGCCAGTCACCCGCTCGAGACGGCGGCAGCGTGGCGGGATTGGTATGAACCGGCCGTCGGAGCCGCATTCGCCACGCCCCTGGGCGATCGATACGTCATGCAGATGTGGGACGATTCCGAACCCGTCTATCCGACCCGGGCGCATGTCAACCCCAATGCCGTGCTGTTGAACGGCTTTCGGGTGCCGCTCTCGGCTGACGGCTCCCCCACCGAGGGCGCTCCCCATCGATTCCAGTTCGACGACACGTGGCGCGAGGTGTCCTTCCTGGCCATGGACAGCTCGACGAGCTATAACTTCGGCGACGGCTGCGCGGGCGCGCACTCCGTGATCCTCCTCGATGGCGCGGAAGGGATGCGGGCCACACTCGACTACCCGCAAGTGACGTCGACCGCGCATGATCCGCGCGGCTGGGCCTGGGCCGACGTCACTCCGGTGTACCGCGAGAACATCCCTGATGTCCTCGAGGTCTCCCGGCTCACGCAGCTTCACGAGGGCGGGATCATCACGATCGTCGACCGCGTTCGCTCGGGCGAGCCGCACCGTGTCACCTCCCGATTCGTGATGCGTCCCTCCGCGACCATGATCGAGGGAGGGGTTCGGGTTCGCACGGCCGAGGGCGTCACCGTCCAGATCGTCGACGTCGATGGCGCCAGTGACATCTCCATCGAGCATGCGGACCATGTGCCCGCCAAGCCTGACGACGGAAGCGCGATCATCGACTTCTCGACCGAGAGCGCTGACCTCGAGCGTGTCTTCGTGGCATTGATCTCCCGTGAGCTCGAGACGGACACTCCACTCGAGGGCGCCCAGGTCGTGCCCGACGCCAAGGGCGATCTCGACTACCCCACCGCCGTGCAGCGTCTGCGTGCGACCGATGTGCGGGTGCCGATGAACCTGCCCGCCTATCTCGAAGCCGACCTTCCCGCGGGTCAGCACTGGTGGTACCGGCTCGACGTCGTCAAGGAGCGCAGGGCCACGTGGCTCCGCCTTCCGGTCGGGATGCACGAGGCGAGGCTCTTCGTGGGTGACGAGGAGGTCGACCTCTCCCCGTTCCGCATCTCCGGCGAACTCATCGCTCCGCGCATCCGCGTACCTCAGCGCTTCGACGACTCGGAGCGCGTGGAGGTCATTCTTCGAGTCTCCGTCCCTCGGGGGCACTACGACGGAGAGGGCTGGGGAACGATCGGCATGACGGGGGGAATGGGCATCGGCTACGAGGTCGAGGAGGAGGTCATCGTGGCAGTCGATCGCGATGGCCCGAATCTCCGGGTCGCGACCACGCATCGGGTGCACGACCTCACCATCGCGACGGTAGGCGTGCCGCCGTGGACACCCGGAGGCGGACAGTGACCGAGCGCGCTCTCGACTTCGCGCTCATGGAGAGGGCGCTCACCGAGCCTTCGGAGATGGCGGCGCTCGGCCGCCATCCGCACTGGCGGGTGCGCTACGCGGCGGCCATCGGCATGGGCGAGACCGGCGACCCGGCATGGCTGAACGACCTGCGGGCGATCATGGCCATGGAGGAAGAGCGTGATCTCTACGGGCAGCCCCAGGTGCAGGAGTTCATCGGGGGATTCGACGACACTCGTGCGGCCGAGCTTCTTGCCGCCACGGAGGCGGTCTGGGAGACCCCGCCGACCCCCGAGCAGTACGACGCGTGGCAGTGCCGCGGCCGTGTGCGACAAGCGTGCATCCTAGCCGTCGCGGCGATCGGGCAAGCCGACGATGCGTGGCGCGAGCTACTCCACCGCGCGCTGCGCGACCCTCGGGAGGACTTCGTCGTCAAGGCGGCGGCGGCGAAAGCCCTGCAGCGGGTGGGCACCCGCGACTCGCTGCCGCACCTGGAGTTCGCGGTGACCCTGGACGAGTGGTGCCTCTCCCTTGAATCGCGCAAGGCGATCACGCTTCTGACCACGCCCGAGACGCCAGGAGGGTCGTCGTGACCGAACTCACGATCGCCATCGGTTCGACCTACTCGAAGCCAGGGGACGTCGACGGCAACCTCGCCCAGATCGCAGAACTCGCTCAGCGGGGTGCGACCCTGGGCGCCCAGCTGTTGCTCACCCCGGAGATGAGCGCCAGCGGATACGGCGGGTACCCGGACGTGCTGGCGACCGCCGAACCGGCCGGCGACGGACCGATCTACCGAGAGCTCTCGCGGATCGCTCACGAGAACGGCCTGGTCGTCCTCGCGGGATTCGTCGAGCTCGATGAGGGTCACCGCTATCTGTCTCACTACGCCGTCTGGCCGGACGGTCGATTCGTCGTGCAGCGCAAGCATCGCGTGACGCCCCGAGAGTCGCCCCTCGAACCGAGCGTGGAGCTCTACTTCGACGACACGGAGGAGATCGGGCACGTACCCGCCGGCGCCTCTCGTTTCACCGTTCTGCCGATCGGTGATGCCCGCGCAGCGATCGTGATCTGCGCTGACCTGGGAGTGCGGGGGTTGGATGACATCCTTGCGGATCTGGGGGTCAATCTCCTTCTCCTCCCCACGGCCGCCGGTGGCACCCGGAAGGATGCCGCCACCGAAGCGGACCTCGAAGACCCGGCACGACGCGCCGACTACATCTCCCGATCGTCCCGACACTCCTTCCCGTCCGACGCCGTCGATTCGGCTGTGCGACTGCGGCGGGCATTCGCCGCCGTCAACATGACAGGCTTCGATGGGCGGGAGTTCTACCACGGCGGAAGCGGCTCGATCGTCGACCCATCGGGGAACGTCGAGGCGCTTCTTCCGGGCTCACCGATCCTTGAGCACCAACGGCCTCGGCTGGCGGTCGGAACGGTTCGCATCCCTCCCCCGGGAGGCCGGTCATGACCGTCCGAGGCGACGACACCCCGACCGGCGAGCGCGACTCGCAGCGTCAGTACACGGGCGACTGCGATCAGGTGGCCTTCCTCCTCGGAGGCATCGGCACCGGAAACATCTCCGTCGGAGCCCGCGGGCAGCTGAAGGACTGGGAGATATTCGACACGCCGGGCAAGGGCAACTTCAACCCCAATACCTTCTTCGCGATCCGTGTCGCCGCCCAGGGCACGACGGCGCAGGCGAGAGTGCTCGAGTCGCGCCTCACTCCCCCCTTCTCGAAGGCTCGGGGTTTCGTGGACCACGAGGTCGCGGGCCTGCCTCGCTTCGCATCGTCGGTCGCGCGCGGCGAGTACCCGTTCTTCTCCGTCGACCTCCGCGACGATGAACTTCCGGTCGATGTTCGAATGGAATCGTTCACCCCCTTCGTTCCCCTCAACGCCGACGACTCAGGGCTTCCGATCGCGTTGTTGCGGTATCACGTGCAGAACCTCTCGACAGAGCCCCTCGAGGTCAGCGTCGCCGGATCACTCGGCAATGTGACATCGATGATCGACTACCACCGCCACACCTGGCAGAGCTTCGACTCGGCCAGCAAGAACCGCAATGAGTACCGCGACGACGGGGTGATCCGCGGGCTGTGGTTCCGCCCACAGGATCTCGCGCCCGAGAGTCTGTACTACGGCACGATGTCGCTCACGACGACGGCGGCCGCGGTCTCGCACAAGCGCAGCTGGCTGCGCGGCGGCTGGTGGGACGGTCTTCAGGACTTCTGGGACGACTTCTGCACAGACGGCCGCCTCGAAGCGGAGTCGACATACGTGCAGAAGGACGGCACGGACGTCAGCGACGACCAGACCGGCTCTCTCGCGATCCACGCGACGATCGCACCGGGCGAGACGGCGGTGTTCCCGTTCGAGCTTGCGTGGCATTTTCCGAACCGCGTTCGGTCATGGAGCCGCCGGATGTACGACTCCGACTATCGAGGCAGCGAGAACGACGTCGACCAGCTCCCGGCCGGGGAGTACCCGACGGTGCGCAAGCGCTACGCGCGATTCCCTGACGCCTGGGCCGTTGCGCGCTACACGGTCGACGAGCTTCCTCGCCTCGAGCAGGCGTCTCGCGACTTCCACCGGGCGATGTTCGGATCGACGCTGCCGTGGTACGTCATCGACGCCGTCACCGCGACCGCGACTGTCGTGCGCAGCCCCACCTGCATCTGGCTCGACGACGGGCGCTTCCTGGCCTGGGAGGGATGCTTCGACGAAGAGGGCTGCTGCGAAGGAACCTGCACGCACGTCTGGAACTACGCGCAATCGGTGGCCTATCTCTTCCCCGAGCTCGAGCGCCAGATGCGGCGGAACGAGTATCTCGTCGAGACCGACCCGGACGGGAAGATGAACTTCCGCTCCTACCGGCCCTGGGGCATGCCCGGCCATGACCATGTCCCGGCTGCTGATGGGCAGCTCGGCACCCTCGTTCGGCTGTACCGCGAGTGGCGAATCTCCGGTGACGACGAGTTCCTGGCCGAGCTCTGGCCGGCGGCGAAGTCCACCCTCGACTACGCCTTCGAGCGGTGGGACTCGGACGGCGATGGGGTGCTCGACACCGACCAGTTCAACACGTACGACATCGACTTCCACGGCCCCAACTCCATGGTCAACTCGGTCTTCCTCGCCGCCTTGCGAGCCGGGGAAGAGATCGCCCGCGCACTCGGCGATGATGAGAGCGCCGCACGGTACCGCGCCGCCTTCGAGCGCGGCAGCGCTCGAACAGACGAACTGCTGTGGGGCGGGGAGTACTACGTGCAGGCGATCGAGGACGTGAACGAGTTCCGATACCAGTACGGTCGAGGGTGCCTGGCCGACCAGGTCTTCGGGCAGACCCTGGCGCACATCGCCGGCCTCGGTCACATCCTGCCCGCGGATCACGTCTCTGCCGCCATCAAGTCGGTCTTCGATCACAACTTCCTCCGATCGATGGCGGCGCACCACAACCCGCAGCGCACCTACGCACTGAACGATGAGGCCGGGCTCGTTCTCTGCACCTGGCCGGACGGCGGGCGGCCGAAGCTCCCCTTCCCCTACTCCGATGAGGTGTGGACGGGAATCGAGTATCACGTCGCCAGCCACCTGATCTTCGAGGGCTTCGTCGACGAAGGCCTGCTGCTGGTGCGCACCACGCGCGAGCGGCATGACGGACGGCGCCGCAACCCATGGAACGAGGTCGAGTGCGGTCACCACTACGCCCGGTCGCTCGCCAGCTACGGGGTGCTCATTGCCCTCACCGGCTTCCAGATGAATGCCCGCGAGGGATGGATGTCGTTCGCCCCCCGCATCGACCTCGAGGAGTTCTCCACGTTCTTCGCCGCGGGGACGGCGTGGGGCATCTATCGCCGGCAGCGGGATGCTGACGGAACGCTGCGCGAGAGCGTCGACGTGCTCGGCGGGTCCCTCGACGGGCTTCAGTTGCGGACGGCGTCGTGACGAGCAGACTCCGTGTCGTCGTCGTCGGCCTCGGATTCGGGCGCTGGCTGATCGAGAACGAGCTCCTCACGGGACGCGGTGAGCAGGAGTGCGAGCTGGTCGGCGTGTGCGACCTCGACGCCGACCGGGCGCATGAAGCAGAAGTTGCCTACGGCGTCCCGGCCTATCCGGATGTGGACGCCGTTCTCGCCGATCCGAACGTCGACGCCGTTGTCCTCATGGTCGGACCGGACGGCAGAGGGGCGCTCGTCGAGAAGGCCGTGGCGGCCCGCAAGGCCGTCATGACCACGAAGCCGTTCGAGACGAGCGTCAGCGCGGCGCGCCGCGCGCTCGACGCAGCCCGCGATGCCGGGGTGCCCGTGCTTCTCAACTCGCCAGCGGCAACACCCACGAGCGATCTGCACGTGATCGATGACTGGGTTAAGCGTCTCGATCTCGGTCGCCCGGTCTCGTACCACGCGCAGACCTGGTGCTCCTACCGCGAGGCGGCCGACGGCTCCTGGTACGACGATCCGCAGAAGGTGCCCGCCGCTCCTCTCACGCGGCTGGGCATCTATCTCTTCGCCGACATCGGTCGCCTGTTCGGGAACGTTCGCGATGTGCAGCTCGCACAGTCGCGCCTCTTCACGGGTCGTCCGACGGCGGACAACGCGACCGTGCTCCTCGCCCACGACGACGGCACGATCGGCACGGTTCACGCCTCCTTCTGCATCGACGACGGCCAGCCCTACCGCCTCTCCCTCGAGGTCTCGTACGAGCGCGGGACGATCCGACGCGATGTCGGGATCGTCTCGGGCGAGCGTGTGAGCCTCGACGTGACCGCGAAGGTCGAGGGTTCCGTCGTGGTCGAGAGGCGAGAGGTCGATCGCGAGTCGGGATACCAGTGGGATGTCCTCCATCGGCTTGCGCGGGGAGAGCAGGTGGCAGGCCTGGTCGACCCGGAAGCGATCGTCCGGGTCGTCGCGCTGCTCGAACGTCTGCGTGCGGTCTCGTGAGCGGAATGACGCCGGTCGGCCTCGTGATCGTCGGGGTCGGGGGTCACCTCCCCTCCGAGTCGGAGATCACCGACGCGGGCGCGGTCGTTCGTCATGTGATCGACCCCACCGGATTGAGCCCGGAGGAGATCACTCGACGGGCGACCCTCGCCTTCGCCGATCCGCTGGCTCACCTGGCTGTCATCGACCTCACGCCGCGCACGATGCAGGTCGGGATCGCCGAGCGCGCCGTGGGTACGGGCCTCTCCGCCCTGATCGAACGTCCGGCGGCCACGACCGTTCACGACATCCGCCGCCTCACCGCGGCTGACCCGGAACACCGGTTCATCTGGGAACGCGCGACTCCCTTCGTGGATGCCTCGTATCTGCGGATGCAGGAGATCGCATCGGACGGCGAGATCGGCGAGGTGATCGCCGTGATGGCCTCCCGGTCGTACCCGTGGGCATCCTGGCGAACACTGGACGAGAGCTCGGGCGGGCTGGTTCTGCAGTCGGCCGGGTACGGCCTCGATGCCGCGCAGCTCGCGACGAACCAGCGACTCGGAACCGTGCGCGTTCTCGACACGGTCCGCGGGGCCCCCGCGGGAAGCACGGCGCGCCGCGCCGCGACCGTCACCGCGGAGCTCGAGGGCGGCGCCATCGCCACCGTCATGGTGGACTACCTGAAGCCAGCCGGCGGGTCGTGGGGCCGCGATGAGGTACGCGTGCTGGGCACCCGGGGCACGATCCGTGTCGACGGGATCGCGCGAACCGTCGAGGTCACGGTCGATGACGGCCACCGCCTCGAGCAGGCAGCGGCGGAGCAGCCCGGGCTCCTGACCACTGTGGCGAACGTCCTTCGAGGAGAATCGTCGCCGGTCACGCCGGCGCGACTCCGGGCCTCCACGACCGCGCTCGTCGCCGCCCTCGAGCGGGAACGGACCACGGTCGGTTGGGACGACGAACGAGAGGCGCGAGGGTGAGCCAACGATCGGGCGCGGTGCAGAGAGGCGACTACGACGTCACCTGGCGATCACCGTCGGAGGACTCCGGGGGCGCGATGCCCTGCGGCGGCCACTCCGTCGGCGCCGTGGTCTGGGTCGAGGAGGGGGCGATCCGGTTCGCGGTCGACCGCAGCGGCAGCTTCGACGAGAACAACCTCATGCTCAAGCTCGCGCGCGTGCGGCTGACGCTCGACCCGAACCCGTTCGGAGAAGAGGGCCGCGACTTCGTCCAGCGCCTCGATCTCCATGCCGGGCGCATCATGATCTCCGGCACCGCCTCCGACGGCACGACCGCGCACGTGGCGATCTGGTGCGATGTCGAGTCACCCGTCGTGTACGTGGACGTCGATGCCTCACAGCCGGTGCGAGCGACCGCCGCGCTCGAGTCGTGGCGCGCAGAAGACCGCATCGTTCCCGACGAGCAGCGGCGATCGTGCTTCAGCGTTCTGGGCCAGCCGGAGGACATCATCACGCGCGCCGATCAGTTCGCCGTCGTCGATGACGCCGTGCTGTTCTTCCACCACAATCGGCCAGAGACCTCGTTCGCCCAGTCGGCACGGCTGCAAGGGCTGGACGAGCACCTGGCCGAGCTCTGGGATCCGCAGCGCGACCGGGTTTTCGGGGGAGCCCTCGGCGGTCCGGGCTTCCGGGCCGGCGCCGTGACGGACGGTTCCTACGCCGATGTCCCCTTCCGCGCGTGGAATCTCGACGCGCCCCCCGCAACCGCACATGCACTGTCGCTCTCCCTCCACGACGACCGGTCCGTCGACGCCGACGCCTTCATCGAGCAGTGCCGTGAACGCTCCGTCGCGAGTCACGGTCGCCACGACGAGGCCTCCGCGAGAGCGCGGGCGTTCTGGGCGGAGTTCTGGAATCGCAGCGCGGTCGAGATCCGTCCGGGTGCCCCTCAGCCGGAGGACCCTGACTGGCAGATCGGTCGGAACTTCGCGCTCTTCCGCTACCTCCTGGGCTGCAACGCGCACGGCGACTTCCCCACCAAGTTCAATGGCGGCCTCTTCACGATGGATGCCCGCTCGAGCGTGCCCGGGCACGAGTATGGCGTCACAACGCCCGACTTCCGCATCTGGGGCGGTGGGAGCATCACCGGTCAGAACCAGCGGCTCGTGCATTGGCCCATGCTCAAGAACGGCGATGTCGACCTCGCCGTTCCTCAGTTCGAGTTCTATCGACGCGCGCTCGGCAACACCCTCATCCGGACAGAGCACCTCTGGGGTCATGGCGGGGCGGCATTCGCGGAGCAGCTGGACGACGGCGGGCTTCCGATCAGCTACGAGTGGGGGTGGGACTCTCCGCGCGATCACCCCCCGGGCGACTTCTACCCGCGGCACGCGTTCCTGGATCCGACCGAACTGGCTCGGCCGTGGGTGCGCTACCACTACTCGACCCAGTTGGAGATGAGCTACCTCATCCTCGAATCGCACCGCGCGACGGGCCTCGACATCCGCCCCTACCTGCCCTTCATCGACGCCAGTGTCCGGTTCTTCGACGAGCACTACCGCATGCGCCATCGTTCAGTCACGGGCCGGGACCTCGCCCTCGACGGCACGCTGGTGATCTCTCCATCGACAGCACTCGAGACGTACAAGGACGCGATCAACCCGACCGACGCCGTGCTCGGGCTGAAGCACGTCCTCCGCGCCCTCCTGACTGACGCCCGGGCTCTCCTCGATGACGAGGCCGTCGCGTACTACCAGTCGGTGCTCGACACGGTTCCGCCCACGACGCGACGGGTTGTCGAGGGGGTCGAGGTTCTGGCGCCGGCTGCGGGCTGGTCCGACGTGATGAATGTCGAGCTGCCGCAGCTTTACGGGGTGTTCCCGTACCCCGAATACGGCGTCGGACGGCCTGAACTGGACATCGCGCGCGCAACCTACTTCGCGCCGCCCGACATCGACGGCCAGCGCGACCACATCTCCTGGCACCAGGACGGCATCTTCGCGGCGCGCCTCGGCCTCGCCGAGGAAGCGCTGCGCATCGCCCGCCTCAAGCTCGGCGACGGCCCGCTGCGATTCCCGGCCTTCTGGGGCCCCGGTCACGACTGGACGCCCGATCACAACTGGGGAGGAAGCGGCATGATCGGGGTGCAGGAGATGCTTCTGCAGGAGGTCGACGGTGTGCTCCACATCCTGCCGGCCTGGCCGGACGATCTGGACGTCGACTTCCTGCTGCACGCATCGCGGAGGACGACCGTCGAGGTGTCGTACAGGAACGGGATGGTGGTGAGCTGCGAGATCACTCCGCCCCGCGATCCGCACGAGGTCATCGTTCACGCGCAGCGAGAGGAAGGGACGCGATGAGCGACGCGGAGCCTCCCCCGCGACGGTGGCGGGCGGGCCTTCTGCTCGCGATCGCGATCACCGTGGAGGTCTGCGCGTCGCTGTCGCTCAGCGCCGCCCAGGACGAACCGCTGTTCTTCATCGTCGTCGTGATCGGCTACGCCTCGTCTCTCGGCCTGCTGGGGCTCGTGCTCGCCGCAGGGATGCCGGTCGGGGTCGCGTACGGGATCTGGGGTGCGTGCGGAGTCATGGCGACGGCCGTGCTCGCGCACCTGCTCTTCGGCGACCCGCTGACGCCGCTGATGCTCGGCGGCATCGCCCTCGTCGTCGTGGGGGTGCTGGCGGTCGAGATCGGCCTCCAGAAGGCTCGAGCGGGGCACCAGGCCGTTGCGGAACCGTCCATCGAGGTCTCGCGGTGAGCTGGCTCTTCCTGGGGATCGCCATCGGAGCGGAGGTGGGGGCGACGCTCTCGCTGCGGATGGCCTCGACCAAGAAGTGGATCTGGCTCATACCTACCGTGCTGGGCTACATCACCGCCTTCAGCTTCCTCTCGCTGTCGCTCTCCGCGGGGATTCCGATCGGCGTCGCCTACGGCATCTGGACGGCCTGCGGCGTCGTGCTCACTGCGATCGCCGGCCGCCTGCTGTTCAAGGAGCCGTTTACCTGGGTGATGGCGCTGGGGGTGGCCGCCATTGTCGGCGGCGTCGTCCTGATCGAGATCGGAAGCCAGGTGTCGGGGTGAGCCGCGAACCGCTCATCCACCTCTACCGCTCGGAGACGAGCGTTGTCGTCGATCTCCGCCCGGCAGAGGGCCCTGTCATCGTTCACTGGGGAGAAGAGCTCGCGCACGACAGCCCCACCCTCGATGACCTGGCCCAGGCCGCAGTGCCGCAGCGGGCGACCGGCGGGCTCGACACGCCCGTTCGGCCGTCTCTGATCCCGACGGCCGCTGCGGGGTGGCACGGCGCGCCGGGCTGGGCGGGCCATCGTGACTCGCGCGACATCAGCACGCTGTGGTCCGTCGTCACGGTGGACGTCGACGACGCCCACCACAGCGCCCGCATCGCGCTCGCCGACGACGAACGCGGGCTCTCCGCCGTTCACGAGCTCCGCCTGGGATCGGCTGGTCTGCTGTGGCAGCGATTCAGCGTCCGCAATGACGGCACGTCGGCGTACACCGTGCACTCGGCGCACCTCACCTTCCCCGTTCCCGACGACGCCCACGAGATTCTGGATACGGCAGGGCGATGGGGTCGCGAGCGAGCCCCCCAGCGACTCCCCTTCGCGATCGGCGCCCATGTGAGAGAGAGCAGACGCGGGCGACCCGGCTCGGATTCCACACTGCTGCTCGCCGCAGGACGCGTCGGCTTCGGGTTCGAGCGTGGTCGCGTTCACGGCGTGCATCTCGCCTGGAGCGGCAATCACCGGCTCGCCGCGGAGCGGGGGATGGACGGCTGGAGCATCATCACCGCCGGAGAGCTGCTCGATCCCGGCGAGGTCGTGCTCAGCCCCGGCGACGAGTATCGGTCGCCCTGGGCCATCGGGTCGTGGGGAGACGGGCTGTCGCACCTCTCGGAGCGCTTCCATGCAGAGTGGCGCAGCCGGCCCGAGCATCCTGCGCGACCGCGCCCACTGACTCTCAACACCTGGGAGGCCCTGGGCTTCGATGTCGATCGCGAGCGACTGTGGCGACTCATCGACCGAGCGGCCGACCTGGGGGTCGAACGATTCGTCCTCGACGATGGCTGGTTCCGCGGGCGGCGACACGATCGCACCGGCCTCGGTGATTGGGAGGTCGATGCGACGATCTGGCCGGAGGGACTGCATCCGCTCGTGGATCGAGTCACTCGCGCGGGCATGGAGTTCGGCCTCTGGATCGAGCCCGAGATGGTCAATCTAGACAGCGACCTGGCGCGCAGACACCCCGACTGGATGGTGCGGGGTCGCGTCCAGCTGCCGCCCCCCTCCCGAGGGCAGCAGGTTCTGGATCTCACCCGCGCCGACGCCAGAGCGTATGTGCTCGGCCGCATCGAGGCGATCCTCTCGGAGTACCCGGTCGCCGCTCTCAAGTGGGACCACAATCGAGACCTGGTCGATGCCGCTGACGGACCGGGGGGCTCGTCGATCGCTCGCGCCCAGACGGTGGCGGTCTACGAGCTGATCGATGAGGTGCGAGCGGCACACCCTGACCTCGAGATCGAAGCATCGGCTTCAGGCGGTGCGAGAGTCGACCTGGAGATGCTCTCCCGGGTGGACCGCATCTGGGCGAGCGACGAGCTCGATCCGGTGGAACGGCTCTCCATCCAGCGATACACCGGCCTGGTCGTGCCGCCGGAGATGATCGGGGCGCATGTGTCCCTCGCACGCACTGCTGGTGGCCCCGCCGCCGTCGCCCTGAGCTCGATGGTCGCTCTGCTCGGGCACTTCGGGCTCGAGCTCGATCTCGGGGCGTTGACGGACGAAGAGCTTCGCGCTCTGGAGCGCTGGATCCGGATCGCCAAGGACACCCGCACGCTGCTCGCGACCGGTCGGCGCGTCGACGTCGACGACACCGATCCCGGCCTCGATGTGCGCGGCGTGGTGGCACCCGACCGGCGCCGGGCCGTCTTCACCATCATTCAGACCGCATCCGGGCCCACAGCACCCCCCGGTCGCGTTCGGCTTCCGGGCCTCGACCCCCGGCTCGTCTACCGCGTCGTCCCCCTCGGGGAGACCCCGGTCGACGGCACGGGCCGCACGCCGCTGCTGTGGGCACGCGAACAGACGCGGATCACCGGCCACGAGCTCGCCGTCGTCGGCCTGCGCCCCCCGATTCTCCCCCCGCGCTCCGGGATGGCCGTGGAGCTCACTGCCGACGAGCCCGCCTAGTCGCTGATGTCGCCGATGAGGTGCACGCGAACACCCATGGCGTCGAACATGGCCGCCTTCGCCCAGAGCGCCCGGTCTGCGGTGGCCTCATCGGGCGCGTAGACGAGCTGCACATGATTCGCACGATGCCGGGCCATGAACTGGTCGCGCGTCACGCCTGACAGAACGACATGCGCGATCGGCCACTCGGGGTTCGTGGCCTCCTTGCGCCTCTGCGTCTCGGCTGCCGGCAGCTCGACGACCGTGCCGCGGAAGAGGTCGACATGCAACGCGCCCTCCGCGACGAAGACGCGCGAGAGCACGACAGGGCCGGGGCGGGAGACGCCGTTGACCGTCGATCCTCCCGCGGGGAAGTAGACCGGATTCTGACGCCAGCCCTCGGCGTTCTGCCAGCCGCCGAGGTGCGACCCCGGAACGGACCCCGAGATCTCGTACACCCAGACGAACGCGCCGTCGAACTCCTCCCCCCACCGCACGTCGTGGAGGGTGTTGTCGGGCTCGAGACCGAGCGCCCGCCAGACCCGATCGGTGACGACCGCGTCGACCGCCACGCCCTCGTCGGCCTCGTTGAAGTGCGGGAGCGGCCTTCCGTCGAAGACGATCCTGCGACCGTCTCGAGAGCGGACGGGAGGACGCTCGGTCGAATTGAGCAGGCCCTCGGCCAGGTCAGACGCCGGAACAAGATCCTTCAGGCCCTGCTGGTACTGGATGCCCACAGCATCGAGACCGAAGTCGTCTGCGAGCCGCGCGGCCGCGATGTACATCGCGAGTTGCAGACGCACCTGTCGCGGCGTCAACTCGGTCGCCTCGTCCGAACCGAAGCGGAACGTCATGCCGGCATCGACCAGCCACGACATCGCGGCATCGGTCTCGTCCTCCGAGACCGTGAGCATCTCCGCGTAGAGCGCCGACTGCGAGAGTCGCTCCTTGTAGATGCCCGTCGGGTTGAGGATCTCATCGTCGATGATCGCGTTGTACATTCCCATGCAGCCCTCATCGAAGACCCCGATGATCGCCTTGCGCCGCTGCAGGTCGACGGCGAGTGCGCGACCGAGCTCCACCTCCGGTCGATTCGGCAGCCTGTCGAGAGGTCGCGCGTGGCCGGTGTCGTGCGTGACGGTTCCCGTCTCGACCCACTCGCGCAGGCACCCGAGGAACCACTCGTCGGTGAAGTCGACCGACCAGGTCGTCGAGTAGGCAACGCCCATCTTCGTCAAACCGGCGTTGAGACCCATGAGGCCGACGAGTCCCGGCCACTGACCCGAGAAGTTGGCGACCGTCAGGATCGAACCCCGATGAGACCGCAAGCCCCCGAGGACGTGGTGGGAGTACTGCCAGATCGCTTCGGCGACGACCAGGGGCGCCTCGGGCGGGATGGTCGCGAAGACATCGAACCCTTCGCGCTGACTGGCGATGAATCCGTGCCCACGCTGCTCGTCGACCTGGTGGGCACGCACCAGCGTCCACCCGAGTTCACCGAGACAGCGCGAGAGTGAGCTCTCGAGCTCCACCTGCGCCGGCCATCCGGCGATGTTGGCGGACTCCCGCAGATCTCCCGACGCGACGAGGTACGCGGTTCGGGGCGGGGCCGAAGCCGCCGGCGTCGACGAGGTGTTGGGCTGCCCGGTCATGCGAGGTCCTTTCGTCGGGGGAGGTCCTGGAGGGGCACCGGGGCAGGTCGGTCGACCGTGCTCGAGATCGCGACCGACGTGCCCGAGGCGGCGGAGCGCAGAACCGACTCCATGACCTCGAGCACATGGAACGCGAGCTTCCCGCCCGCTCGAGGCTCGTCCCCGGGGGCCGTCCGCGCCAGGTCGACGAGGCCGACACCGCGGCCCGCGTCACGGTACCCAGCGCTCGGCTCCAGCGTGACCCAGTCGGCCGATCCGAGCTCGCGCAGCTCGACAGGGCCGGCGAACAGGTTGGGATCCGGAACGGCGAGCGTTCCCCGCTCGCCGTGGACCTCGATGTTCGCCGACCGCGTCGCCACCGCGTCGAACGTGACGACGAGGGTCGTCACCACGCCGCTCTCGTGCTCCAGCAGTGCGGTGACGTGCGTGTCGACATCGACCGGAACGACCACCCCCGCACGCGGGCCCGTGGCGATGGTCCTCGTGGGCCGGCGCCGGCTCGCCATGCCCGACACCCGAGCAACCGGGCCGAGGAGCGTGACGAGCGCGGAGAGGTAGTAGGGCCCCATGTCGAAGAGCGGGCCCCCTCCCGGCTGGTAGTAGAAATCGGGTGCGGGGTGCCAGAGCTCGTGACCGGGAGTGACCATCGTCGCCGTTGCGGCGATCGGCATGCCGATCATGCCGTCATCGATGGCTCGGCGTGCTGTTTGGATGCCGGTGCCGAGTACGGTGTCGGGCGCGCACCCGACCACAGTGCCGGCTTCGGCTGCAGCGGCCAGCAGCCGACGGCCGTCCTCGACCGTCGTCGCCAGCGGCTTCTCGCCGTACACCCCACGGCCGGCGTGGATCGCGGCCAGCGCCACGTCGAGGTGCTGGGCCGGCGTGGTGAGGTTCAGCACGACGTCGACATCGGGGTGCCCGGCCAGGTCCTCCGGCGCCACGGCGACGACTCCGGGACGTTCGGACGCGACCTGCTCGGCACGAGCGCTATCGAGGTCGGTCACAGCGACGAGGTGCAGTTCGTCGAGTGCGTCGAGCATGGCAAGGTACTGGCCCGAGATGGTTCCCACCCCGACGATTCCGACTCTCAACGGCTTGCCCACAGCAATCCCCTCTCGATGATGGTGCGCACGCTCGGATGGTCGAGAACCTCGACACGGTGCCCCGCGGTGCAGACGAAGATGCGGCCCTTTCCCCACTCGCGCGTCCAGACGGACGGGCTCACGACCGGGCGGTTCCACGCGTCGAAGGAGCGCGCCGCGACGGTCGTGGAGGCGAGGACATCGTTGTACGAGTCGCTCAGTACCCAGTACTGCTCGGTCGTGAGCGAAAAGTCGTCGAGCCCGGCGACGATGGGATGATCACGTCGATCGGGAGAGATCTGGATGGTGTAGTCGAGGTAGTTGTCCGACTGCTCCCCCGTCCGTCGCTCCGGTTCGACAGCCGCGTGGTGCGCGAACTGACCGCCGATCATGTGCAGGTAGTCAGCGCTGTTTCGATAGGAGTCGGCGATCCCCCCGTGCCATCCCCCCATGCCCGTGCCGTTCTGCACCGCGGCGATCAGCCCGGCCAGATGCTCGGGGTCGATCGTGTTCATGGTGTTCGCCTGCATGACGAGATCGACGGTCGCCATGTAGTCGGCATCGGCGTAGACATCCGTCGCCTCCTCGACACGGACGACGTATCCGTTGCGCTCGAGGTGAGGGATGAAGCGCTCGGTCGCTTCGACAGGCTGGTGACCGTCCCAGCCACCACGAACGACGAGTGCCGTCTTCATCGGAGCAGCCCCGGTGCGAGCATGCGCAACCACGTGTCCTTCCCGGCTCTTCAGTGAGCGGCCACCGAACGGCGACGGCCGGGTCCCAGGCTACGGAGAGGCCGGGGTCTTTCGTGATGCGCACAAGCCAGCCGGAAACATTTCCACGATCGGGCGTCTAGCCCTCGGTGACCGCCGCCGTGCTGCCACGCGCGACGAGCTCTACATCGATCGTCAAGCGCGTGATCGCGAGAGGCTGCCCGGCGATGAGCGTGAAGAGCATGCGAGCCGCCTGCTCTGCCATCTGAACGACCGGCTGGCGAACTGTGGTCAGGGCGGGCCACAGCCACTCGGCAGCAGGAATGTCGTCGTACCCCACGACCGAGACGTCGTCGGGGATGCGGAGGCCGAGGCTGCGCGCCGCCTCGTAGATGCCGATCGCCTGCAGGTCGTTGCCCGCGACGATCGCGGTCGGTCGGGGGTCGCGATCCAGCAGCCGGAGCCCGGCGGCCAAGCCCTCATCCCGGTCGGCCCCCGTCACCACGGTGAGGTCGGGATCAGGGACGATGCCGTTCTGCTCGAGCGCGGCCTGGTAGCCCGCGTGCCGCGCCCGGGCGAACATGAGCGTCGTCGGGAGGGTCACCGCAGCGATCCCCCGGTGGCCGAGCCCGATGAGGTGCCGCGTCGCCATGAAGCCGCCCTCCCAATTCGCCGACGACACCGCGGGCGAGTCCCCGTCGGGAAGCGCGGCAGGGTCGACGATCACGAACGGCACGCCCCGGACGACCAGCTGGTGCCGCGCCGCCGCATCGAGTTGCGACATCCCGAGAATCAAGCCGCTCGGGCGACGTTGGATGACGCGGTCGATCCACTCCTCACCGCGATCGCGGCGGGATCTCTCGGTGAGGATGATCGCCGTGTGGTGCTCGGATGCGACGCGCTGCACCCCTCGGAAGATGTCGAGCGCCCACTGACCCGACATCTCCTGGACCACGAGCTCGATGGCCGCGCCGGGCGCGTCGTCGGCCCGCCGGCGCCGGTATCCGAGTTCGTGCAGACTGCGCTCGACCCGCGCGCGAACCGTCGCCGAGACGCCCGGTCGGCCGTTGAGGACCTTGGAGACGGTCGACTCGGCCACGGTGGCATGCCGCGCGATGTCCGCGAGTGTGACATGCGTTCCTCGGGGCTCGGGCGATGGCATTGCGCCATCGTACTTCCTCGCGGAATCGGAAAACTTTCCACGACCGTCGTCGGGGAACACGGCCTCGGTGAGAGACGCTGATCAGCCCGCGGCGCGCCGCCGCTGCAGCACCTCGTCCAGGTCGGGAGCACGCCCGGGCAGCCCCTCGATCACGCCCATACGAGCGAAGCGACTCGCCGCCGGCTGCTCGACCTCCCGCCCCTTCCCGTCCGAAGTTCGGGAAGGAGCGCCGACGACGGCGGGCAACCCCGCGTCCGAAGTTCGGGAAGGCGCGCCGACCGATGCCGCCGCCGCGCGCTGCGCCCGCTCAGCCTCGGCCGCCGCCGCGGCGAGCGCCGCCGCGTGGTCGAGCGCGGGGGCCGCGGCACCCGCCGGCACGACGGGCGCGCTGAGGTAGGTGGGCTTGGGCAGGGGCACGGGCGTCCATTCGCGGCGCGCGGCCGTCGGCACGCGCGGCGCTTCCGGCGCGAGGTCGACGAACGCGGGGGCGGCCGCGCGGGTCACCACCTGCGTGCGGCGGCGCTGGGCGCGCGCGAGGCTCGAGAGCAGCATCCCGCCGCTGATCGCGACGAAGGCGGCGAACCCCGCCCAGGCCCACGCGGCGCTCGCGAGCGCGACACCCGCGCCGACGAGCGAGAGCAGCACCGTCAGCGACGTGAACGCCCGGGTGCGGCGCAGACGGCGCTGGCCTCGGCGGGCGGCATCCATCTCGGCCATGAGGCCCGGGGCCGACTCGGTGAGCCGCGCCCGCAGGGCCCGCTGAGCGGCAGCCGCCCGGGCGCGCTCGATCGCGGCGAGCTCGCGCTGCTGCGCGGCGAGCGAGCGCTGCTGCGCGACCACGTCGCGGGCGGTCAACTCGGCGCGCACCGGCTCGGGAACCTCCGCGGCGTGCGCCATGATGCGCAGCGTCTGCTGCAGCCGGATGGCGTTGCGCTCGGTCGCGAGGTACTCGCGACGGCGCCGCCAGATCGGGATCAGATAGACCATCCAGAGCACCGCGGCGAGGGCGATGAGTACCGCCGTGCCTCCGCCTGTGGTCTCCATGCCGCCCACCGTACGAGCAGGCGGGCGCGGCGCTCGGGAAGGCGGCGGAGTGTCTGTACACTCCGACCTCGTGACTACACCCGAAACCCCTTCATCCGCCCCTGCCAACCCCCTCACCCGGCTGTTCACCAACACCGAGCTGATCATCGTCATCCTGCTCGGCATCGTCTCGGTGGCGACCGCCTGGGTGTCGTTCCAGGCCGCGCTCTACGACGGCCAGACCGCCAAGGCGCTGTCGCAGTCGCAGAGCGCCACCGCCGAGGCCGAGTCGCTCTACCTCGAGGGCAACCAGGAGTACGTGCAGGATGCGCAGACCCTCGCCCGCCTCACCGAGCTGCAGGCGCAGATCGACTTCGGCGACGCGGCGACCTCGGCCCTCGCCGCCGAGACGTACGACGCGCTGTTCTTCGTCGCGGTGAGCGAGCACTTCGGGGCCGCCATCGAGCGCGCCGCCGAGGCGAACGCCGCCGACCCGGAGTTCTACACGAGCCCCCTCGATGACGAGGAGTACCAGAACGTGCTGTTCGGCGCGTACGGCGAGAAGAGCGACGAAGCGATCGCCCTCACGGCGCAGGCCGACGAGCTCGACGCCCGCGGCGACTGGCTGACGCTGACGACCGTGCTCATGGCGATCTCGCTGTTCCTGCTCGGTGTCGCCGCCGTCGTGCGCAGCCGCCGCGTGCAGTACAGCCTGATCATCATCGGCTCGGCGATCTTCGTCTTCGCCGTCGGCATCATGCTGACGATCCCCGTCACCTGGGTCTGACCGACCTGACGGGCCCAGCCGTGCCGCCGGCCCCGCGCGTCAGCGGGCCGGCGGCAGGCTGAGGCCGCGTCGCGCGGCGATCTGATCGATCTCCGGGATCGCCGCCGCGCCCGGGGGAACCCTCCCCGACCGCCAGCGCTGCAGCACGCCCTGCGGCACCTCCTCGACGGTGAGCGCGAAGCAGAAGTGGTCGCGCCAGTCGCCGTTGATGTGGATGTACCGCCGCCGCAACCCCTCGTATCGGAAGCCGAGCTTCTCGACCACCCGCAGCGAGGGCCCGTTCTCGGGGCGGATGCAGATCTCCATGCGGTGCAGCCCCACGGTGAAGAACACGTGGTCGGTCGCGAGCGCCACGGCCGTCGGCGTCAGACCCCGGCCCGCGAAGCCGGCCCCCACCCAGTAGCCGATCGTCGCGGAGGCGAGCGAGCCGTACGTCATGCCGCTCACGTTGAGCTGGCCGGCGAGCCGCCCCTCCGTCTCGATGATGAACGGCAGGCCCGTTCCGGCGCGCGCAGCCGCCAGCAGATTCCGGATGCTCGCCTTCGTATCCCACGACATCGGCGCCGTCGGGCTCGTGGCCTCCCACGGCCGCAGCCACGCCCGACTCTCGATCAGCTCGGCCTCCAGCGCCCGCGCGTCGCGCACGCGGATCGGCCGCAGCACCGTGACCCCGTCACGCAGGGTCGGGATGCTCGCCACGGGCTACTCCATGCCCGCGCTGAACTGCCGCAACCAGGGGCGCAGCTCGGGCCCCAGGTCGTCGCGCTCGACGGCGAGCTGCACGATCGCCTTGATGTAGTCGAGCCGATCACCGGTGTCGTAGCGGCGGCCGCGGAACACGACGCCGTAGACGCCGCCGTGGTCGGGGTCGCGGGCGAGCTCGAGCAGGGCATCCGTCAATTGGATCTCGCCGCCCTTGCCGGGCTGGGTGTGCTCGAGGATGTCGAAGATCTCGGGCCGCAGCACGTACCGGCCGATGACGGCGAGGTTCGACGGGGCCGTGCCGGGCGCCGGCTTCTCGACCAGGCCGGTGACGCGCACCACGTCGGCATCGTCGGTCGGCTCGACCGTCGCGACACCGTAGAGGTGGGCCTGCGCGGGGTCGACCTCGAGCAGGGCGATGACGCTCGTCTGCCGCGCCTCCTGCACCGCGATCATGCGCCCCAGCAGCGGGTCGCGCGGGTCGATGATGTCATCGCCGAGCAGCACCGCGAACGGCTGGCGGCCGACGTGCATGTGCGCGCGCAGCACCGCATGGCCGAGCCCGAGCGGGTCGCCCTGCCGCACGTAGTGCATGTCGGCGAGGTCGGTCGAGTACTCGACCTTGGCGAGCTTCTCGGTGTCTCCCTTGGCCTCGAGCGTCGCCTCCAGCTCGCCGACCCGGTCGAAGTGGTTCTCGAGCGCGGTCTTGTTGCGGCCGGTGATCATGAGCACATCGGTGAGCCCCGCCCCGACGGCCTCCTCGACGACGTACTGGATGGCCGGTTTGTCGACCACCGGCAGCATCTCCTTCGGCATCGCCTTCGTCGCGGGGAGGAATCGGGTGCCGAGCCCCGCGGCGGGGATCACGGCCTTGGTGATTCGGGGCGTCATGGGGTCAGCGTATCGGGGTGCCTCTAGCATGGGCACTATGCCTCCCGCGCATGACGGCGACCCGATCGCCGCGAAGCGCGCCCTGCGGGCCGAGCTGCGCGAGCGGCGCCGCACCCGCCCGCAGCACGAGCGGGAGCTCGCGACCGAGGGTCTCACCCGCCAGCTGATCGCTCTCGCCTCGGCGCTCGGACCGCGGGCGATCTCCTGCTACCTCGCGACCCGCGATGAGCCCGAGACGCGGCCCTTCCTCTCCTGGGCGGCCGAGCAGGGAATCCGCGTGCTGCTGCCCGTATCGCGCGACGACGGCCTGCTCGACTGGGCGCCGTACGACGGCGCCGATTCCGACTCCGCCGAGGGCCTCGACGTCATCGGCATGCCCGTGCCCACCACCGAGCTGCTCGGCCCGATCGCGATCAACGACGTCGGACTCATCCTCGTGCCGGCCGCCGCGGTCGATCGCACGGGCATGCGGCTCGGTTGGGGCCGCGGCTACTTCGACAAGACGCTCGGCTCGATGGATCGCCGCCCGCCCGTCTTCGCGATCGTGCACGACAGCGAGGTGCTCGACGAGCTTCCGCGCGAGGCGCACGACCAGGGTGTCGACGGGGTCGTCACCCCCTCGGCCATCCACCGCTTCACCCCCTGACCGACGGGATGCTCCGGCCGCCGTATCCTGGAAGGCGGAGGTTCTTCGATGCCCACGTACTCGTACCGCTGCACCGAATGCTCGACGGCGTTCGACATCCAGCAGGCCTTCACCGACGACGCGCTCACCGAGTGCCCCACGTGCCAGGGCCGACTGCGCAAGATCTTCTCGGCCGTCGGCGTCACGTTCAACGGCTCGGGGTTCTACCGAACCGACAGCCGCGCCGGGTCGTCGAGCGGCGGGTCGTCCGGGTCCGGGTCGTCCGGGTCGGGGTCGGCCGGCTCGTCGGGCTCGGGCAGCACGAGCTCCGCATCCGCCGCCGCGCCCGCCGCCGCCAGCTGATCGACCGGGCCCGCCCCTAGCATCGGGGCATGCTCACCGGTTTTCGCGAATTCATCCTGCGCGGCAACGTCATCGACCTCGCCGTCGCCGTCGTCATCGGCGCCGCCTTCACGGGCGTCGTCAACGCGCTCGTCGGCAGCGTGATCAACCCGGCCATCGGGGCGCTGTTCAACGCCGAGACCCTCGCCGAAGCGCTGCCCGTCGTCATCCCCACCCTGTCGGGCGGGGAGGCGACCATGTACTTCGGGGCGGTCATCGGCGCCGTGCTGAACTTCCTCATCGTGGCCGCCGTGGTGTACGTCGCGCTCGTCGCGCCGATGAACCATCTGCGCCGGGTCGCCGAGAAGCGCCGCCAGGCCGGTGCGACGGAGGCGGAGCCGGCGCCGCCGACCGAGCTCGAGCTGCTCAGCGAGATCCGCGACCTGCTCGCGAAACGCGACGCCGCGTCGTAGCCGAGGTCGCGCCGCCGCTGCCGCCACTGCTTCCGCTGCCGCCGCTGCCGCTGCTGCCGCTGCCGCCGCTCGACGGGAGCGGGCTCCGTCGCACCCCGCTCAGTAGTGCGGGGGCTTGTCGGCGCGCAGGCGGTCGTCGTTCTCGTCGAGCCGGTGCCGCGCGGGTTCCGGCTCCGGCGCCGCGTGCGACCCCGGCGGGGGCGGCGTCGTGACGCGGCGCGGCGCGCGTCGGCGCGCGGGCGGCTGCGGCTGCGCATCCCGATCGGTCATGCCTCAACGGTACCCACCCTGCACATGAGTGTGACGAATCACGGACTCTCGGCCACGATCGGCGCTCCGCGTGCGGATGCGGAGCGCACGGGTGCCCAAAACTCCGTGATTCGTCGCACGCAGCAGAGGCGGGGGCGGGGCGGCGCGGCGGGCTAGCGGGTGATGGCGAGCTCGTCGGTCGCGTGATCGTCGGCCGGGCGCGGCGCGGCCGGGCGGGGCGCGGCGGGCGCCATGCCGGTCGGGGCGGCGGGATGCTCGGCCGGGGCTCCCCCGACGAGCGCCAGGATGCGGTCGGCCACGGCCTCGGGGTCGCTGAACAGCTCGAAGACGTGCACCCGCGCGTAGTGCCAGCCGAGGCGACGCAGCAGCTCGGGGCGCAGGCGCAGCGACTCGCGCAGGCTCAGGTGCCCGAGCGCGGCGTCGGTCTCGACCGCGACGCAGTACCCGCCGCGGCTGGCGACGAGCGGCAGCTTGCCGCGGTGCCCGAGCGCGACGCGCAGGCCGCGGGCCTCGAGCCGGCGCGCGAGGTCGATGAGCATCGGGTCGCTGTCGTCGGGCAGCTCGACGGCGGTGCGCCGCGCCTCGATGTCGGCAAGCAGGTCGGCGAGGGCGCGCGCGCCGTGCGTCAGACGGTCGTCGTCGAGGTCGGCGGGGCGCAGGCAGCTGACGATGCGCAGCGAGCGGCGCGCGCGCGTCATGGCGACAGCCAGCAGGCGGTCGCCGCCGGCGCGCGAGAGCGAGCCGAGCTCGCTCAGCACCCGCCCGTGGGGCGTGCGGCCGAACCCGATCGAGAAGATCACGCGGTCGCGCGACTGGGCGACCGACTGCTCGATCGTCAGCACAGCGAAGGGCTCGGGGCGGTCGCCGAGCAGCACGTCGTGCAGGTCGGGCCGGTGCACGAGCGCCTCGAGCACGGCCGTGTGCACGCGCGCGGCGTGCTTCGCGCTCGCGGTGACGACCATGAGCGACTCCTGCGGGCGAGCGGTGGCGTGCTCGATGACGAGCTCGACCGCGCGCTGCACCTCGGCGTCGACGCTCTCGATGGCGCCGTCATCGTCGGGCATGCCGTGGCCGTCGGCGAGGTAGTCGACGGCGATCGACGGGTGGCCGAGGAACGACCCTGCCCACGGCAGCGACTCGATGCGCCCGGCGTAGAACCGCCGGTTGACGAGCTCGGCGAGGTCTTCGCCACCGGCGCGGTACGAGCGGGTGAGCGACATCGCCGGCAGCAGCTCGCTCAGCTGGAAGAGGGCGCTGGCCGCGTGGCGGGCATCCACGTCGCCGTCGTCGACGCGCTCGCCGACCGCGATCGCGAAGGGGGCGGGCGCCTGCGTGACGGGGTCGCCGACCGCGACCACCTGGCGGGCGCGACGGATCGCCCCGGCTGCCTCGGCGACTGTGACGGCGCCCGCGTCGAGCAGCAGCACGGTGTCGAACGAGAGGCGGTCGCTGACCTGGTGCACGTCGTAGGGCGACGCTAGCCAGACCGGTGCGAGCGGGCGGCTCAGGTGCGGGGCCTCGCGCTGCAGGGCCTCGCTCGAGACATCGCCGGCGCGCAGCATCGCCTTGAGCGCCGCCGCCTCGTCGGGCCAGTCGGTGATGCCGATCGACCAGTTCTCGGCCAGCTGCCAGGCGAGCAGCTGCGCGCTGCCCGCCGCGTGCGCCTCGTCCACGAGACGGAAGTCGGCCTCGAGCCGCTCGAGCACATCGGGCGCGGCGGCGAGCAGAGCGCGATCCTGCTGCAGCAGGCTCTCGAGCGCCGAGCGCCACCAGGCGAGCTCGAGCTCGGCGGCGACCTCGTCGTGCGGCACGTGGCGCTGGGCGAGGTCGCTCAGCAGGGGGCCGACATCCCACTGCTCGAGGCGCTGCATGAGCGCGGTGCGCTCTTGCAGGTTGTTGAGCACGTCGCTCTCGGCGGCGAGCCCCTCGAGCAGCGCGTGCAACTCGACGAGGGGTCGGTGGGCCAGCTGCTGCTCGCGGCTGTGGTGGCCGAGCGGGCCGTCGAGAGCGGCCAGGTCGTGCTCGACCGCCTGCAGAGCCACCGCCACATCGGCGATGCCGACCGGCACCGAGGGCGTGATGCCGCTGGGCGCGAACCGCTGCCAGAGCACCCGCTGCTGCTGGATGCGCACCAGGGCCTCGTGCAGATCGGGCACGCTCACCCCGGGTCGCAGGTACTCCTTGGCCAGACCCTTCAGGCGGCGCCGCGTCGCGGCGGGCATCGACCCCGCCTCGCGGCGCGGAGCGGTGGCCGCGATGAGCTCGGTCAGCGGCCGATCGAACACGGCGGGCTGGAACTTGTCGAGCGTGTCGCGCAGGTCGGCCAGCAGGCGCACGGCGACGCTCAGCTCGGCGATCGTCTCGAACGGGCGCATGGGCGTCGCGCCGATGAGCGCGCGGCCGCGCTCGACGAGCCGCGGCACGAGCTCGTGGTGCAGCCGGCGCGCGATGCGCTGCGACTCGGCGGCCTCGTCCGCGGTGCGGAATCGCGCACCGTACCAGGGCGAGTCGCCCGGGCCGTAGCTGAACTGGCCGAGCTCGGCCGCCTGCACCATGGCCTCGGCCGCCGCCCGGCGGTCCGCAGCCAGCAGCTCGACGGCCGCGCGGCTCAACCGTGCGCGCGTCGTCGGCGGGCTCGGCAGCAGCTGCAGTCGGCTCAGCTCGGCGATGCAGTCGAGCACGCTGATCTGCAGATCGGGGTCGGGCCGCGTGAGGGCATCCCGGTAGTCGATGAGCACGGTGCGCAGGCGCACGAGCGCATCGTTGACGTCGGCGACGCGCGGGCGCTCGGCCTTCTCGTTGCGACCGATCGCGCGGATCAGGTCGCGCCGCAGCGTCGCGGTCGACACCGCCGCCCCGGGGAGGCCGATGTCGGCCAGGCGGCGCGCGATCGTGCGCAGGGTGGCCCGGCGGGGGCTCACGACGAGCACGCGCCGGTTCTGCGCGATGAGGGCGCCGAGCGCGTTGACGACGGTCTGCGTCGCGCCCGTGCCGGGCAGCGTCTTGACGACGAGCGAGTTGCCGGCCGCGATGCTCGCGATCACGGCCTCCTGCTCGGCGTCGGCGTCGAGCAGCAGCAGGTCGGTCTCGGGCGGCCGCTGGTCGGCGGGCACCGGCGCGACCGCCGTCGCGCTCTCGCTGACGGCCCAGCGGGCGCTCGTGTTGCCCGCGAGCGCGTCGAGCACGGGGTGGGCGAGGTCGTGCGCATCGGCCACCAGCTGCGGGCCGACCTCGGCGAAGCAGCTGACGACGAGGCGCGCGGTGATCGAGAAGCCGTCGACGTGCGCGGTGAGGCCGCGCAGGCGGTCGAGTGGCGGGTTCGGCTTGAAGGCCTCGCCGTCGTGGGCGAGGGCGACGAAGGCGGTCTCGTCGAGGTGCAGCTGGAACTGCTCGGCGAGCGCCCGCACGAGCGCCGGGTTCACCCGCACGGTGCCGGTGAGGGTGAGCTCGACATCCCGCCCCCGACGGCGCAGCCGCAGCGGGCGCAGCAACAGGGGGGCGCAGTGATCGACGCCCGCGTGGCGCCAGGCCACGAGCCCGATGCCGAGCTGCACAGCGTCGATGCCGCGCACGCTCGCGAGCTCGACGCCCGCGTCGGCGATGCGCTCGGCCGCCACGCGCGCCTGCCGCAGGGCGAGGTCGTCGCGCACGAGGTTGCTCAGCAGGGTCGGGCTGCCCGCGATGAAGCGCGCCAGACCCCCGGGGTGGCTCGTGCCGAGCTCGATGCGCCCGCGCGGGTCGTCGTCGAAGTGCAGCAGCGTGCTGAGCCCGCCGACCCGGGCGAGCTCGGCGCGCCAGCGCTCGCGCACCGGCTCGGCGATGTTCATGGGCGCGACGCGCGGGTCGTCGAAGCGCACCGACGACGGCTCGAGCGGGCTCGGCCCGCTCGCACCAGGGTCGACGTCATCATGATCGTCGTATCGGTCGGCACGCCACACGCCGCCACTGTAGGGCGCGAGCGGCGGCATTCCGGGGATTTCGGGCGGTCTGCCCCGGAACAGGGGCGCCATCTAGACTTCGGGCGTGGAGCTCATCGGCGGTGCGATCTCGGCGATCATCGCCGCGGGCGGCACCCTGCTCGTCGTGACCGCGGCCGTCCTGATCGGGGGCATCGTGGTCGTCGCCCGACGACGAACGCGGCCCGCGCAGGTCGAGGCGGGCATCCGTCGCCGCGCCGGGTCGGCGCTCGTGCGGGCCGACGACCGTCTGGCCGAGGGCGAGGCCGACGTCGAGTTCGCGGTCGCCCAGTTCGGCGAGCGTGCGGCGCAGGACTACCGCGCCGCCCTCCGCCGGGCGCAGACCGACCGCGACGAGATCTTCCGCCTTCACCGCATGATCGACGACGACCCCGGGGCGGGTCTCGCCAACCGCGAGCGGGCCGACCGCATCGTGATGCTCGCCGACCGCATCGAGCGGCTGCTCGACGAGCAGGCCGGCGCCTTCCGGCAGCGCCGCTCGCTCGAGTCGACGGCCCCCGAACGACTGGATCGCCTGCGCACGCGCATCGCCGAGGCTCGCGATCGCCTCGCCACGGCGACGACGCAGCGGGATGCCCTGCTCGAGCAGCACGCCCGCACCGCGCTCGGCCCCGCCGTCGACGCTCCCGAGCGCGCCGCCCGCGCACTCGACCGTGCTGAGGGTCAGGCAGCGGATGCCGCCCCCGGCAGCACCGCCCCCGCGAGCAGCGTGATGGCGACCATCGCCGAAGCCGAGCGGCTGCTGTTCTCGGCCGAGGAGGCGCTCGAGCAGGTCGACGCGACGGCCGCACGGCTGGCCGACGCGGTCGCCGCGCTCGACGCGCTGCGGGCCGACGCGCGCGCTGCGCGCACCGAAGCTCTCGCCGCGGTCGACGCCGCCCCCGATGGCGACACCGGCGCGGCGATCACCGCCGCGATCGCCGAGCTGGACGCGGCGCTCGCGTCGGCCGGTGCGGCGGCCGGCCGCGACGCGGGTCGGGCGGGCGACGCCCCGACCGATCCGCTCGAGCAGCTCGACGAGCTGCGGCAGGCGATGGATGCGGTCGAGCTCGCGCTCGCCTCCTCGCGCACGCAGGCGCAGCGGCTCGCGCACGCCCGCGAGGCCTACCACGCCGCGCGGGTGCAGACCGAGGCGCAGGTGCTCGCGGCGCGCGACGCCATCGGCCAGCGCGGCTCCGCCGGCGCGCGGGCGCGGCTGGAGGAGGCGGTCGACGAGTTGCGGGCATCCCGCAGCCTGCTCGACACCGACCCCGTCGGCGCGCTCGACGCGGTGCGCCGCGCGCTCACGCACGCCCGCGATGCCGAGGTGCTCGCCCGCTACTGACCCGCTGCTCTCGGAGCAACGACGGAGACACGGCCGTTCCACACCGCAGCCGGGCTGATGAGGCGTGGGGAACGGGCCTGTCTCCGTCGTTGCTCCGACCGGCGGGGGTCAGCGGGCCTGCAGCGCTGCGCTCATTGACTGGCCTGCAGCCAGGCGAGCACCGCGAGCACGCGGCGGTGGTCGCCCGCCGCGTCGTCGAGCCCGAGCTTGCCGAAGATCGACGAAATGTGCTTCTCGACGGCGCCGACCCCGATGAACAGGGCGCCCGCGATGGCGGCGTTGGTGCGGCCCTGCGCCATAAGCTCGAGCACCTCGCGCTCGCGGGCCGTCAGCGACTGCAGGGGGTCGACGCGGCGGGCCATGAGCTGCGTCACGACCTCGGGGTCGAGAACCGTGCCCCCGGCGGCAACCCGTTCGAGAGCATCCCGCACCTCGTCCAGCGAGACGACGCGGTCTTTCAGCAGATAGCCGACCCCGCCCGTGCCGGCCGCGAGCAGCTCTTGCGCGTAGGCGACCTCGACGTACTGCGACAGCAGCAGGATCGCGACCGCGGGATGCGCGGCCCGCAGCGCGATCGCGGCCCGCACCCCCTCGTCGCGGAACGTCGGCGGCATGCGCACATCGAGCACGACCGCATCGGGCGCGAGGGCGGGCACCGCGGCGAGCAGCGCGTCGGCATCGCCGAACGCCCCGACCACCTCGACGCCCGCCTCCTGCAGCACGCGCACCAGCCCTTCGCGCAGCAGCACCGAATCATCGGCGACGGCGACGCGAAGGGCTGGCATGGGGTTCAGCCTAGGCACCCGGCTCGGCGGTCGGGGCCGGCTTCGTGGGCGCGGTCGCGTCCGACTCCGGGGCGGCGGATGCGGAGCCCACGCCCGCCACCGGCACCGTCACGGCGACGCGAGTCGGGCCGCCCTCGGGGCTCGTGAGCAGGAAGGTTCCGCCGAGCCCGGCCGCGCGGTCGCGCAGCCCCGCCAGCCCGTGCCCGGCCTTCTCGGCCGCGCCGCCCACACCGTCGTCGGACACGGCGATCGTGAGCTGCCCGTCGGCGTTCGTGACGCTCAGGGTGATCGCGCTCGCCTGCGAGTGCTTCGCCGCGTTGGCGATCAGCTCGCTCGCCACGAAGTAGGCGGTGCGGGCGACCTCGTCGGGCAGGTTCGCGGTCGCGCCGAGCTCCGACTCGAGCGTCACAGGGATGCTCGACCGGGTGGCCAGCGACTCGAGGGCGGCAAACAGGCCGCGGTCGAGCAGCAGCGGCGGTGCGAAACCGCGCGACACGTTGCGCAGCTCGTCGAGGGCGTCCTGCGCCTGGCGGCGGGCATCCTGAATCAGGCCGGCGGCGGCCTCGGGGTCGTCGGCGAGGCGGCGCTCGGCGGCGGCGAGGTCCATCTGCAGGCGGATGAGGCGCTGCTGCGGGCCGTCGTGAATGTCGCGCTCGATGCGGCGCAGCGCCGAGCCCTCGGCGGCGACGGCCGCCTGGCGCGAGGTGAACAGGCTCGACACCTGCTGCTCGAGCTGCTCGTTCGTGAAGCGGCCGAGGAAGGGGCGGGCGATCGCCGCGTGCAGCCAGGTCAGGCCGCGCAGCACGTAGGGCAGCGTGAGCAGCGCGATGACGCCGAGCACGACGGCGAGCGCGAACAGCACCGGCAGCGCCTCGCCGAGGATGCGCACCGCGGTGGGCGGCACATCGGCCCGCAGCCACGGCACATCGCCGACGAGGGCGCGGATCGGCAGCCCGATCGCGACCGCGATGAGGGTGAACCACAGCACGAGCACGACGAAGCTGACGGTCGCGATGATCGGCGCGATGATCGCGCCGTGCAGCAGGCTCAGCCAGTAGCGGCCGTTGGCGAGCGGGCGCAGCCAGCGCTTCCACCAGACCATGGTGGGGTCGGGCCGCCAGTCGGGCTGCGCGATCGGGGCCTCGCCCGAGAGCCGCAGGCGGGCGACCTCGAAGGCGCCGAGGTAGCGCGCGATGAGCAGGGTCAGCGACAGGGCGAAGATGCCGACGACGAAGACGAGCAGGCTGACGGCGCCCGAGATGAACGTGTTGAGCAGGGCGCTCACCGCGATCGCGATGATGAACGTCGGCGCGAGGTAGCCGAGCGCGCGGGGAACGCGGCGCCACAGGGCGCCGTAGCTCCAGCTGTCGGTCGGCGCGGGCGCCGGCGGCGCCGACGCCGGTGCCGACGCGGCAACGGGGGATGCGGTGGTCATGAGGTTCTCCAGGGTTCAGGGTGTCACGGCGCGAGGCCGGTCGGCACGGGTGCGCCGCAGTACCTCCACCCTCGCGAGCGCGGGCTCGCCGCAGAATGCGGCCCGCCCCCGAACCTCAGTAGGGCTATCCCCACCCTCGAGCGGCGCGTCTCAGCGGCCGATGCCGCGCGAGCGCTGCTCGATGCCGAGCTCGCCGTAGGGGTAGTCGGGGGTCTCGGGCGCGCTCGCCTCATCCAGCAGCGTGCGGTGCTCGGCGTCGAGCTCGAGACCCGCAGCGGCGAGATTGTCGGCCAGCTGCTCTGCCGTCCGCGCTCCGAGAATCACCGACGTCACGCCCGGGCGGTGCGCCAGCCACGCGAGTGCCACCCGTGCGGGCGGAACCCCGAGGTCGTCGGCGACCCGTACGAGCGCGTCGACGACGCGCCACGTGCGCTCCTGCGCACCGCGGCGGTCGACGGCCTCCATGCCGCGACCGGGATTCTCGCCGAGGCGGGTGGCGCCGGTGGGCAGCTCACCGCGCCGATACTTGCCCGTCAACCACCCGCCGCCGAGGGGGCCCCACGGCAGAACCCCGACTCGGGCGTCGAGGGCGGCGGGCACGATCTCGAACTCGATCTCGCGCGCGAGCAGGCTGTACTGAGGCTGGATGGTCACCGGTCCGGGCATGCCGAGCGCTGCCGCGCGATGCACGGCCTTCGTCAGCTGCCAGCCGGTGAAGTTCGAGACACCCCAGTACGAGATCGCCCCCGAGCGCATCGCGTCGGCGAGAAACTGCAGGGTCTCGTCGAGCGGTGTCAGAGGATCCCACGCGTGCAGCTGGTACAGGTCGATGTGATCGACGCCGAGCCGACGGCGCGAGGCGTCGAGCGCGCGGCGGAGGTGGCGTCGCGAGGTGCCCAGGTCGTTCGCGTCCGGACCCATCGGGAACCGGCCCTTCGTCGCGATGACCATCCGTTCCGCCGTCGTCGGGTTAGCGGCGAGCCACCGGCCGATGATGCTCTCGCTCTCGCCGCCGCTGTAGACGTCAGCGCCGTCGATCAGTGTGCCGCCCGCCTCGGCGAAGGCATCGAGCAGTGCGTGGCTCGTGGGCTCGTCGGCCTCCGATCCGAATGTCATAGTGCCGAGTGCGAACGCGCCGACGAGGGTTCCGGTGGGGCCGAGAGGTCGCAGGTGCATGAGGGTCTCCGAAGGTGTCTGGGATGGTGGTCAGGGCACGCGCAGGGCGAGCACGGTCACGGCGAGGGTCACCGAGATCGGGGCGCGCCAGCCCTCGAGCACGGCGGCGACCTTCGCGCGATCCTGGTGGAAGGCATTGGGCCCCATGAACACGGCGTCGAGCGCCTGCTCGACCGTGAGCTCGACGCGGCTGCGCACCTCCTCGCGCGACACGAGCGCCGCATCCGGGATGCTCACCGCCACCTCGTCCGCCTTGCCGGCCGGCACCTTCAGCAGCTTGAGGCCGTGCCCGAGCTCGCGCATGTGGTCGGCGTCGGGCACCACGACCACGGCCGTGCCGCCCGGTGCGAGGATGCGGCGCACCTCGCTCGCGCTGCCGGGCGCGAAGATGCGCAGGGCCACATCGACGCTGGCGTCGCGCAGCGGGATGCCCGTCCACACATCGGCGCTGACCGCAGCCAGTCGCTCGTGCGCGCGAGCCGCGATGCGCACCGCGGGCACGGAGGCGTCGAGCACGACGCCGCGCAGGTCGGGGCGGGCATCCAGGATCGATGCGGCGTACCAGCCGGTTCCGCCGCCGAGGTCGGCGAGCCAGCTGCCCGCGCCAGCGGGCTCGGCACCGGGCACGGCCGCGAGCACCGCCGCCCGGATGTCGTCGTGGAAGCCCTGGCCCTGAAACCGCTCGCGCGCCTCGAGCATCTCGACCGTGTCGCCGCTCGCGGGCGCGCCCTTGCCCTTGTGCGCGGCGCGCAGACCGAGGTAGCCCTGCCGGGCGCGGTCGAAGTGGTGCCGGTTGGCGCAGCCCGCTCCCCCGTCGGCGGCGGCGAGCGCCGCACCGCAGCTCGGGCACTGCAGGATGTCGAAGGCCGCGTCGAGGGAGCTCACTCGCGCAACGGTACCCTCACCGGCGACCCCCGCCCGGTCGGTACGCTGAACGCGGCGACTCCCGAGCAGGTTCGGCGGCCATCCCTCACCAGCGAAAGTCAGCCCATGGCCGTGGTCTACGCCCTCCTCAACGCTCTCTCGGTGTCGTTCAGCAACGTGCTCGGCGGGCAGGCCGCCAAGCGGATGCCTGTCGCCGTCGTCGTCACCATCGCCGGGTTCACGACGATCGTGCTCTCGCTCGTGTTCGCCGTGCTCATGCCCGGAACACCGAGCACCGCGGGCTTCTGGGTCGGCTTCCTCGCGGGCCTCCTGGGCGGCTCAGGGCTCCCGGTCGCCTACCGCGCCTTCGCGCACGGCCCGGTCGGCATCGTCGGTGCCGTGCTCGCCGTGGTCGGAACCGCGTGGCTCACCATCGCGGGCGTCGTGATGGGTGCGCCGATCACGCCCCTGCGGCTCGCGGGCCTGGTGCTCTGCATGCTCGCCATCCTCCTCGTCACCTACCGGCCGCCGGTCGACGGCGTGCGCCCCAGCATCCGCGGCCCGCTGCTGGCGATCATCGCCGCCACCCTGTTCACCGGATTCGTCGTGACGATCAGCACGACTCCCGATGCCGATGGGCTGTGGCCGATCGTCGGGGCACGTCTCGGGGTGACGAGCGTCGCGGTCATCCTCCTGATCGTGATGCTGATCCGAACGCGGGGAAGCCTGCTCACCGGCCGCATCCGTCGTCGTGACCTGCTGATGGCGCTCGGCACCGGCGCCACGGACATCCTCGGCAACCTCTTCCTCGTGCTCTCGCTGCAGACCGGAGACCTCGTGCTGCTCGCGATCCTGTCGCCCGCGGCCCCGATCTTCACCGCGATCATCGGTCGGGTGTTCCTGGCCGAGCGCATGACCCGCTGGCAGATCCTTGGCCTCGGCGTCGGCTCTGCCGCGCTCATCCTCGCGTCGCTGTAGCCGATCGGCTAGCGACGCGCGGCGACGCGCCCGAGCGCGAGAGCGTCGGCCGCATCGAGCGGGGTGATGCCCTCGACCGCTGCCCGCTGCAGCACGGCGGCGAGCGTGTCGCCGATCGCGTGCAGGCGCGCCGCCACCGCCTCGGGGCTCTCGCCGCGCTCGGTGAGCGCGAGGTGGATGACGCCCCCGGCGTTG
>JAIXXG010000096.1 GCA_027490915.1 Microbacteriaceae bacterium | reverse complement strand
GTACGGGCCTGTGGCGCAGTTGGTAGCGCGCTTCGTTCGCAATGAAGAGGTCAGGGGTTCGAATCCCCTCAGGTCCACCCCGTTCCTGTCTGCTGTCGGCGCTACGCTCGCGCCATGACCACCCCGCCTCCGTCCGACGCCGTGCTGCAGTGGATGCTCGAGACCGACCCGGCGCTGCGCTGGCAGGTCGAGCGCGATCTGCTCGATGAGCCGCCCGCCGTCTGGGAGGCGACGCGCGCCCGCGTCGCGACCGAGGGGATGGGGGCGCGCCTGCTCGCGCACCAGGATCCCGACGGCCAGTGGGCCGGCGGCGCCTACTTTCCGGCCGACTTCGATTGGGACAGCGACGAGGCGACAGACGGCCAGCCGTGGACGGCCACGACCTGGTCGCTCAACACCCTGCGCGAGTGGGGGCTCGACGCCGCGGCGCTCGCCGGAACGGCCGCGGCGCTCGCCGCGAACGCCCGCTGGGAGTACGACGACCTGCCCTACTGGGGCGGCGAGGTCGACGCGTGCATCAACGGCTTCACGCTCGCCAACGGCGCCTGGCTCGGCAGTGCGAGTGCGGACGACGCGGCGGCGGCCGATGTCTCCGCGATCGCGCGCTGGTTCGCCGAGCACCAGCTGCCCGACGGCGGCTGGAACTGCGAGTGGGTCGAGGGCTCGGTGCGGTCGAGCTTTCACTCGACGCTCAACGCGCTGAAGGGCATCCTCGACTGGGAGGAGCGCACCGGCGACGACAGTCTGCGCGCGGTGCGGCACACGGCGCAGGAGTACCTGCTGAGCCGACGGATGCTCTACCGCGCCTCGACCGGCGAGCACGTCGGCCCGTGGGTCGAGGCGTTCGGCTACCCGTTCCGGCACGTGTACACGGCGCTCACCGCGTGCGACTACCTGCGGCGGGCATCCCTGCACGACGGGGTCGCGCCCGACGAGCGCGCCGCCGACGCGATCCGGATCATCCGCGCCGCCCAGAGCCCGGACGGCAGCTGGACGCAGCAGCGCCACTACCCCGGCCGCGTCTGGTTCGGGCTCGACGTGCCGGTCGGCGAGCCGTCCCCGTGGCTGACCTTCCACGCGCTGCGGGTGCTGCGGTGGTGGGACGAGGCTGTGCGCTGAACCTGACCCGTCGGGCATCGCGGCCGCATACTGACCGCATGACTTTCGCGTTGCATGCTCTCGCCGCGTCGGTGATCGCCGTCGCCCTCGTCGGGTGCGCGCAGCCCTCTCCCGGCGGCGCTACCGCGACGTGGCGGCTTGCGCCGGGTGCCGAACCGGATGCGGCGGCCACGTCGATCGACGTTCTTGTCACACGACTGGACTGCAACAACGGCCTGACCGGGACGGTCGATGATCCGACGGTCGAGGTGCTCGCCAGCGAGGTGGTGATCACGATCACGGTGAGTCCCGGGCCGCCGGAGGTCGCCGATTGCCGGGGCAACGACGAGGTTCTCGCGACCGTGCGTCTACCGCAGCCGCTCGGCGACCGTCCGCTCGTGGACGGCGCGTGCCGCACGACGACGGCGAGCTCGACTGTCTTCTGCGAGTCAGAGGTCCGTTTCGCTCCGTAGAGCGAAAGCGGTGGACGGAGCCGATTAAGTCGTCTGCGCGACAGCCCGCCGCCCACCGCGCTGCGCCGCCGCGCCCGCCGCAACGACGAGTGCGATGCCGACCAACTGCCACACCCCCGGCGCCTGGCTCAGCACGATGAGGCCGATCACGAGTCCGAAGGCGGGTTCGACCGCGAGCAGCGTGCCGAAGGCGGTGTGCGTCATGCGGCGCAGGGCGAGCATCTCGAGCCCGAACGAGATCACCGGCGTGATGAGCGCGATCCCCGCCGCCAGCACGATGATCGGCAGGGAAGGGGCGCCCGCGACGACGCCAGGCAGCCCGATGACGGTCGTGACGACGGCCGCGATCGGGATCGTGTAGGCGAGACCGGTGATGCCGGTGAAGCGGTCGCCGACGCGCTGGGTGAGCAGGTTGTAGAGCGCCCAGCACGTGCCGGCGAGCACGGCGAACACGACGCCGAGCAGGTCCGTCGCGCCTCGCCACGGCTCGGTCAGCAACACAACCCCTACAAGCGCGAGCGCCGGCCAGAGCAGCGCCTGTCGACGACGGCTGGTCATCGCGGCCACGGTCAGCGGCCCGAGGAACTCGATGGCGACCGCGGTGCCGAGTGGAATGCGATCGAGCGCGGCGAGGAAGAAGGTCGTCATGAGCCCGGTGATCGTGCCGAGGGCGAGCAGCATCGGCAGGTCGGCGCGGCGCAGCCGGCGCAGGTTTGGCCGCACGATCAGCAGCAGGAAGAGCGCGCCGAAGCACATGCGCAGCCACGAGGTTCCGGCGGCGCCGACCACCTCGACGACCGCGACCGATAGCGCGTTCGACACCTGGATCAGCAGCATCGCGATGATCGCGAGCGACCACGGCGGTACGGCGTCACCCCGCGTGGTCGGTGCGGCGTTAGTGGTGTCAGTCATCGGATGCTCCGCTCGCGCTCGTCGGCCCGCCGCCGTTCATCGTGCCGACCCCCGGCTCGTAGACCGTGAGCGCGAAGCGGGCGGGCACCTCGTCGGCGCAGGCGTAGCTGTGCGCAGCATCCCCCCGGAACGCGATCGAGTCGCCCGTCGCCAGAAGATGCACCCGGTCGTCGACCTCCACCCGCACCGCGCCCTCGAGCACGAGCAGCAGCTCTCGCGTGCCGGTCGAGTGCGGCTCGCTCGCATGCCGTTCGCCGGGGCGCATCTCCCATTGCCAGAGCTCGACGACCTCGGGCGGGGCAGTTGCGGCAACGAGCGACCCGGTGCCGCCGTGTTCGCCCCGCCACAGCACGGGGGCGGTACCGGCCAGCGCGATGCGCTCGTCGGGCTGGGCGGGCGGCTCGACCAGAGCGGGCAGGCCCACTCCGAGGGCGTCGCTCAGGCGCAGCAGCGTGCCGATGCTCGGGTTGACGGTGCCCTGCTCGACGCTCACCAGCATGCGCCGGCTCAGCCCGGCGGCGGTGGCGAGCTGGTCGAGAGTCCAGCCGCGGGACCCGCGCACGGCCCGCACGCGGGCGCCGATGGTGCGGGCGAGGGCGTCGGTGTCGATGTCCATGAGTGCACGATACTGCACTTGTGGTGCATGATGATACGCATGGCCATCAGCGCGACGTTCATCTTCTCCCTCGCCGAGCTCGATGAGCGCTTCCATGCGCTGAACGACGAGATCGCCGAGCGGGCGCGCCGCATCCCCGGGTTCCTTGGCGAGGAGGCCTGGCACGATGAGGTGACCGGGCTGCACTCCGAGGTGTACTACTGGCAGAGCCGGGATGCTCTAGCGCAGCTCGCAGCCCTCGACACGCATCTCGTGGCCAAGCGTGAGGCCTCCACGTGGATCCCGAGCTATCGGGTTGTCATCGCCGAGGTGATCGCGGCGTACGGCCACCCGACGCTCGGCCTCGCGCACATCCCGGAGGGAGCACTGGCTCCCGCTCCGGAGACTAGTCGCTAGCCGAACGCGCGCCGAGCCGGGCGAGCGCCGCACCCGCGGCGTTCCAGCCACCCATGCCGTGCACTCCGCCGCCGGGCAGCGTCGACGATGAGCAGAGGTACAGCCCCGGCGCGCTCATCGCCCATGGCGATAGCGACAGGCGCGGTCGCGCGGCGAGCTGCCGCAAGTCGGTCGCGCCGCCGCCGATGTCACCGCCGACGAGGTTGGCGTTCCACGCCTCGAGCTCGGCCGGGCCCATCGGGTGCACCGCGAGCACGCGGTCGCGGAACCCGGGCGCGACGCGCTCGAGCTGACGCTCGAGGTGCGGCAGAGCATCCACCGGGCTGCCGTGAGGCACCCGGCAGTACGCCCACAGCGTGTGCTTGCCCGCGGGCGCCCGCGTGGGGTCGGCCACCGTCGCCTGCACGGCGAGCACCCAGGGGTCGTCGACGTGCCGGCCCCGGGCGGCCTCGCGCTCGGTGCGGGAAATCTGCGCGCTCGAGCCGATGTGCACCGTTCCGGCGTCGGCGAGGGCCGGGTCGGCCCACGGCACCGGGCCGTCGAGCGCCCAGTGCGCGGCGAAGACGCCGGCGCCGTAGCGCCAGCGCGCGAGGCGCCGGGCCTCACGGCCGGGCAGGGAGTCTGCGGCGACCGCCAGCATCTGGCGCGGTGTGAGGTCGAGCATCGTCACGCGCGCCGACGGCAGCGCGGCGAGCGAGGTGACGCGGTGCCCCGTGCGCAGCTCGCCGCCCGCCGCGAGCAGCCGCGCGACGAGCGCATCGGCGACCCGCTGCGAGCCGCCCCGCGCGACGGGCCAGCCGACACCGTGCGCGAGCCCGCCCAGCATGAGGCCGATGCCCGTCGTCAGCGGCTGCGACAGCGGCACGGCGGCGTGCGCGGCGAGCCCCGCGAGCAGCGCGCGCGCCGGCTCGTCGCGCAGCACCGTGCGCCCGACGAGCGCGGCCGGCCAGACCCCGCGCACGCCGAACCCGAGCAGCGCGCCCACATCGTGCGGCGGCAGCCGGGTGGCGTCGAGCACCGAGGCCGCGAGGCCCGGCCAGTTCGCCGAGAGGCGCGCGAGCATCCCGCGCCAGGCGCGCCCGTCGCGTCCCAGCCCGGCGGCCGTCGCGTCGACCGAGCGGTGCAGCAGGGCCGAGCGGCCCACGTCGATCGCGTGGCCGAGCGGCACGGGCGGATGCACGAGCTCGAGCGCGGCGTGACCGTCGCGCCCGGGTTCCGTCAGCGCGAGCGCCCGCATCGCCGGCGACGCGAGACCGAGCGCGTGCACCGTCGCGCCGAGGTCGTGCACGAACCCGGGCAGGGTCACCTCGGCGCTGCGCAGCCCGCCGCCCGCCTGATCGGCCGCCTAGAGCACGAGCACCCGCAGGCCCGCCTCGGCGAGGCGCACGGCCGCGACCAGTCCGTTCGGGCCGGCACCGACGACGACCGCGTCGACCTCGGGGGTGCGGGATGCGCGCATGCGTTGATGATGCCGCATCGCCCTGCGCCGCCGTCTGTGCACCAGCCCATCCCTGCGCCAGACTGTGCGGATGACCACGCCGCACCCCGCCGACCCGCACCCCGCCGACACCCACGACACGATCCGCGTGCGCGGCGCGCGCGAGAACAACCTGCGCGACGTCAGCGTCGACATCCCGAAGCGGCGGCTCAGCGTGTTCACCGGCGTGAGCGGGTCGGGCAAGTCGAGCCTCGTCTTCGCGACCATCGCCGCCGAATCGCAGCGCATGATCAACGAGACCTACAGCGCCTTCGTGCAGAACTTCATGCCGAGCCTCGGCCGTCCCGACGTCGACGTGCTCGAGGGGCTCACCACGGCGATCATCGTCGACCAGGAGCGCATGGGCGCCAACGCCCGCTCGACCGTCGGCACCGCGACCGACGCCAACGCGATGCTGCGCGTGCTGTTCAGCCGGCTCGGCGACCCGTACATCGGCCCGCCCAACGCGTTCTCGTTCAACGTGCCCACCACCAAGGTCAGCGGTGAGCGCGAGAGCGCCACGGGCGAGCGTACGGTCATCGAGAACGAGGTGTACCTCGGCGGCATGTGCCCGCGGTGCGAGGGCATGGGCAGCGTGAGCGACATCGACCTCGACCAGCTCGTCGACCGCAGCAAGAGCCTCAGCCAGGGCGCCATCACGGTGCCCGGCTACACGCCCGACGGCTGGATGGTGCGCATCTTCACCGAATCGGGCATCGTCGACGCCGACCGGCCCGTGCGCGATTTCAGTGCCGAGATGCTCAACGACTTCCTCTACAAGGAGCCGACCAAGGTCAAGGTCGCGGGCATCAACATGACGTACGAGGGGCTCGTGCCCCGCATCCAGAAATCGATGCTCAGCAAGGATGTCGAGGCGATGCAGCCGCACATCCGCGCCTTCGTCGAGCGCGCGGTGACCTTCACGGCGTGCCCCGAGTGCGGCGGCACGCGACTGGCCGAGCCCGCCCGGCGCTCGCGCATCGCCGGGGTGACCATCGCCGAGGCCTGCGCGATGCAGATCAGCGACCTCGCCGCGTGGGTCGCCGCGATCGACGCGCCGGGCGTCGGCCCGCTCGTCGAGACGTTGCGCCGCACCCTCGACTCGTTCGTCGAGATCGGCCTCGGCTACCTGAGCCTCGACCGGCCCGCCGGAACGCTCTCGGGCGGTGAGGCCCAGCGCACCAAGATGATCCGGCACCTCGGCTCGTCGCTCACCGACATCACCTACGTCTTCGACGAGCCGACCGTCGGCCTGCACCCGCACGACATCCAGCGCATGAACGACCTGCTGCTGCGCCTGCGCGACCAGGGCAACACCGTGCTCGTCGTCGAGCACAAGCCCGAGGCGATCGCTATCGCCGACCACGTCGTCGACCTCGGCCCCGGCGCGGGCTCGGCGGGCGGCGAGATCGTCTACACCGGAGACCTCGCCGGCCTGCGTGTCAGCGGCACCCTCACCGGCCGGCACCTCGACGACCGCGCGGCCCTCAAGCCCGCGGTGCGCACGCCGTCGGGGGCGATCAGCGTGCGAGGAGCATCCGCCAACAATCTGCAGGGCGTCGACGTCGACGTGCCGCTCGGCGTGCTCGTCGTCGTCACGGGCGTCGCCGGATCGGGCAAGAGCTCGCTCATCCACGGCGAGGTCGTGCTCGACGGCGGCGCGCCGCGAGAGGGGGTCGTGGCGGTCGACCAGAGCGCCATCCGGGGGTCGCGGCGCAGCAACCCCGCCACCTACACCGGAATGCTCGAGCCGATCCGCAAGGCCTTCGCGAAGGCCAACGGCGTCAAGCCGGCGCTGTTCAGCGCCAACTCCGAGGGCGCCTGCCCGTCGTGCAACGGCGCCGGCGTCATCGACACCGATCTCGGGATGCTCGCCACCGTCTCGACGCCCTGCGACGACTGCGGCGGCCGCCGCTTCCAGGCCTCCGTGCTCGAGTACCGCCTCGGGGGAGCGAGCATCACCGATGTGCTCGCGATGCCCGTGAGCGAGGCGGTGCAGTTCTTCGCGTCGGGCGAGTCGCGCGTGCCTGCCGCGCACGCCATCCTCGAGCGGCTCGTCGACGTCGGCCTCGGCTACCTCACCATCGGGCAGCCCTTGTCGACCCTGTCGGGCGGCGAGCGCCAGCGTCTCAAGCTCGCGATGGCGATGGCCGACACCGGCCGCGTGCTCGTGCTCGACGAGCCGACAACGGGCCTGCACCTCGCCGATGTCGAGCAGCTGCTCGCCATGCTCGACCGCCTCGTCGACCGCGGCACCTCGGTGATCGTCATCGAGCACCACCAGGCCGTCATGGCGCACGCCGACTGGATCATCGATCTCGGCCCCGGCGCCGGCCACGACGGCGGCCGCATCGTTTTCGAGGGCACGCCCGCTGATCTCGTCGCCGCGCGGTCGACGCTCACCGGCGAGCACCTGGCGCAGTACGTCGGGGGTTAACCCCCTCGCCGTCGACGGTCGCCACCCTCTAGCCTGGGGCGCGACGACCACAGGAGGTTCCCATGGCGGGTAAAGCAGTGCAGCAGGGTGCGACGTGGGGCTTCGCCGGCCTCCTCGCCTACATCGGTGCGGCGATCTACTTCATCGGGCAGAGCGACGGCAGCTTCTGGGGGGTCATCCTCGGGCTGCTGCAGGCGATCGTGTGGCCGGCCTACGCCGTCTACGGCGGCCTGACCGCCCTCGGCGTGTGACCACGACGTTCGGCACGCTCAGCCTCGCGCCCGCCTCAGCCCACCCCGAGCTGCTCGCCGCGCCCGTGCGCGACTTCCTCGCCGCGCACCCCGACGAGCGGGTGCTGGTGGGGGCGATCGACGCCGAGCTCGCCGACACCGCGGCGTTCTGCGCGCACTACGCGATCGACCCGTCCGCCGGCGCGAACTGCGTCGTCGTCGAGGCCAAGCGGGGCGAGGTGCGCACGCTCGCGGCCTGCCTCATCCGCGGCAGCGACCGCATCGATGTGAACGGGGCGGTGCGCCGGATGCTCGACGCGCGCCGGGCATCCTTCGCGCCCCTCGACCTCGTGATCGAGGCGACCGGCATGGAGTACGGCGGCGTGACCCCGCTCGGCCTCCCGGCCGACTGGCCGATCCTCGTGGACGAGGCCGTCGCGGCGAGCGGGCCGCTCATCGTGGGCGCGGGCATCCGCGGCGCGAAGCTGCTGGTGACCGGCGAGTACCTCGCGGGCCTGCCGGGCGCGCGGGTGGTGCCGATCGCGCAGGGCTGAGCCCCGCATCCCGCGCGGGCGTCGACCGGCCGGGTCGGTCAGTGCGCGAACAGCACCTTGAGCACGACGACGACCGCGCAGGCGATCGCCAGGCTCAGCCCGCCCGAGAGCGTGCGCCAGGTCGGCCGCCGCCCGCTGAGCCGCTCGACGAGGAAGCCGATGAGCGCGATGCGGCCGACGACCCACACGGCCGCCACCAGCTGCGCGAGCTGCGTGGGAACGATGTCGAGCGTCGCGATCAGCAGGATGACCGCCGGCACGACACCCGAGACGAGGATCGGCAGGGCGTCGCGCATCTCGTGCCGCACGTGCGGCCGATGCGCGTGGCGCTCGCGCCCGAGCTGCTGCCCCACGGTGTGGGCGAGGATGTGCGCGACGTACGTCGTGATCGCCGTCGCCGCCACGAGAAGGGCAGCCTCGCCGCCCACGATCGACTTGCCGGTGGCGACCACGATCGCGGCGAGCACGAGGATGTTGCCGTAGATGTAGGCCGCGAGGCGCAGCCGCAGGCGCTCGATGCCGAGCTCCTCGCCCGGCTTGGCGATCATCCAGCCGGGCATCCGCGGGGTCGTGACGACCTCCTCCGGGCCCGCGCTCATCGTCGTCAGACCGAGTAGTCGACGACGGCGCGGTCGCTGATGACGCTCGCGATGAACGCCGCCGCCTCCTTGTGCGCGGGGTGCGCCTGGTAGGCCTCGAGGGCGGCGTTGTCGTCGTGCTCCGAGACGAGGGCGACGTCCCAGTGACCGGCGACGAGGCCGAGATCGCGATCGACCCGGATGCTCTGGATGCCCGGAATCTGCGTCTCGAGCGCGGTCAGCCGCGCGGCGATCTCGTGGGCGTCGTCGCGGCGCTGCGCGTCGTCGTCGGCCGCGAGCCGGAACAGCACGATGTGGCGGATCATCCCTTCACTATAGAGAGCGCCGGGGGTCTAGATTCAGCCCATGGAATCGCGGTTCTCCACCCCCCAGCAGATGCGCGAGTCGGTCTTCATCGACGGGGCGGATGCGAACGCCCGGCTCTCGCGCTTCTGGCTGCTGCTCGTGCTCTCGTCGATCATCGCCGCGGCCGGCGTCGTCGCCGATTCGACCGCCGCGGTCATCGGCGCGATGATCGTCGCGCCCCTGCTCGGCCCCATCCAGGGCACCATGCTCGCGACGGTGCTCGGCGATCGCGCCAACCTCATCCGCTCGCTGCTGCTCGTGGTCTCGGGCGCCATCGCGGCGATCGCGATCGGCTACGGCATCGGGATGCTCGTCGCTGGCGATGTCGTCGCTGCGACCAACACGCAGGTGGCCGGGCGGGTCAGCCCGCGCCTGATCGATCTGCTGGCCGCGCTCGGCACCGGCGTGGTGGGCTCGGTGGCGCTCGTGCGCCGCGACATCTCCGACACCCTGCCCGGGGTCGCGATCGCGATCTCGCTCGTGCCGCCGCTCACCGTCGTGGGGCTGACCCTCGAGTCGGGCGCGGTCGGCGAGGCGCTGGGTGCGCTGCTGCTGTTCGTCACCAACGTCGTGGCGATCATCGCCACCGGCATCGCCGTCATGACCGTGTACGGGGTCACCAAGCTCGCCGCTCTCGAAGCCGTGAACGGCTCGCGCCGCGCCAGTCTGCGCAAGCCCGTCGTGCTGCTGCTGTCGATGCTCATCATCATCGGCGTGCCGCTGTCGCTCACGAGCATCGAGATCGGCGCCAAGTCGATCGTCGAGCGCGCGGTCGTCGAGGAGGTCGAGGCGTGGGGCACCGAGGCCGGCTGGCGCATCCAATCGATCGACTACAGCACCACCGAGCTGACCATCCATCTCGAGGGCCCGCTGCCGCAGCCCGACACCGATGTGCTCGAGGCGGCGCTCGTCGAGCGCGGCATCGACCCGTCGGCGATCACGATCGTGCTCGTGCCCGTCTTCGAGGTCGAGCTCGGCGGCTGAGGCGCGGGGACGCCAGGATCACGGGGCAGGCAGCTCCAGCAGCGCCCGCGCGTTCGCCTGCACATCCGCTGCACTCACGAGGTCGAGTCGTCGCATGCTCGACGCGCCGTAGGCGAGAGCGAGGATCACGCGCGCCCGCGAGGCCGCGGCATCGGGGGCGAGCACCGGAGAGAGAGCATCCCGAATCACCGCGAGGATGCGCTCGTACATCGGTGCCAGCGAGATGCCCGAGTCGGGATTCGATGAGGCGTAGGCGTTGAGGTGGTCGAGCACGACGTCGTCTTCCGGACGAGACTCGAGCCACGTCTCGCCGAAGAGCTCGCTGAGGATGAGGGCGCGCCGCTGATCGATCGGTACCGCCTGTGCCTGCTCCTCCAGGGTGCTCGCGTACCGATCGCTGTAGACGTCGATCAGCGCGCTCAACTGGTCGGCCTTGTTGCCGAGATAGTGCCGCACGTGGCCGCGGCTGAAGCCGGATCGCTCGGCGACCTTCTGCACCGTGAGCCCTGCAATGCCGACCTCACGGATGCACTCCTCGAGGGCGCGCAAGATCTCGGCTTCACGCTGGGGCGCAAGGGTGGGCCGCACGATGCTCCTCTCCGCTCCAGCCCATTATCCGGGGCCGGGAGGCGGCGGGCGACGATGCCCGCTGCGTTTCGATTCCGTCACGATAGTAGTTAGTCGACTTGACTAACAACCTCAAACTGGCTCTAATGGGGTCACGACCCCGACCGATGGCGGCGGGGCGAACCGAGATATCGGGTCGACGGCGACCCGGGAATCGAGCAACCATGGCACTCCGTCTCCGGGGCACTGCCCCGTTTCTCGCGGGAGGGCTCGTCCTCGCCCTTGCCGCCTGCACCACGACCGCGGCTCCGCCTGCCGGGGAGGATTCCGGCATCGCGTTCGCCGACATCACCGCCCCGGGCGTCAACGGGCTCGACGAGCTGGTCTGGAACCTGCCCTACGGCGAGCCGGCCACGGTCGACCCGGCCTTCTCGTCGGGCGAGTCGCCCTCGACGGTGATCGCCAACATGTGCGAGAGCCTCCTTCTGCAGAACCCCGACTTCAGCCTCACCCCCAACCTGGCGGCGGTTGAGGAAGTGGACGACACCACCTACATCATCACCATCGACGAGCGCGCGGCCTTCTGGGACGGTTCGCCCGTTACCCCGGAGGACGTGATCTTCAGCATCAACCGCACGCGCGCTCCCGAGACGGGCTCGACCTGGGCCGGCGTTCTCTCGTCGATCGCGACCATCGAGAAGACCGGCGACCGGGAGGTGACCATCACCCTCACCGAGCCTGACACGTTCTTCTACCCGCACCTGGCCACTCCGGCGGGTGCCATCGTGCAGCAGGCCTTCACCGAGGCCAACGCCGAGACCTTCGGCGGAGCCGACACGGGTGTCATGTGCACCGGCCCCTTCGCATTCAGCGAGTGGGCGCTCGGCGAGTACATCCTCATGGAGCGCAACGCCGACTACTGGGACGCTGACCGCGCTGCGCTCAGCGACGCACTGAAGATCACCTTCAACACGGATGCGGCGTCGGCGACCACCGCGCTGCAGAACGGTGACATCAACGGCTCGTTCAACTTCCCGGTCTCGGCGATCGACACGCTCGCCAACGGAGGGGGCAGTGTGACGTACGGCACCTCGCTCGGGCTGTACGGCATCATGTTCGTCAATGTCAACGAGGGCCCGATGGCCGACCCGCGACTGCGCGAGGCCCTGAAGCTCGCGATCGACTACGAAGGCATCCGCGAGGGGATCTTCGCCGACGCCGCCCAGATCAACAAGACCTTCACGCCGAAGTCGGCGTGGGGTTACTCGACCGAGATCTTCCAGCAGGCCTGGGACGAGACCGAGGCCGGCGTGACCGACCTCGACCGTGCCCGCGCTCTGGTCGAGGAGGCCGGCCCGCTCGACCGCCCCGCGGTGCTGAGCTACTACGCCGACCTCCCCGAAGACGCCCAGGTCGCCGCGGCTGTCCAGGCTGCTGCTGCCGAGATCGGGCTCGACATCGAGGTCAACGCGCAGACCGCGGCGGAGAACTTCGCCATGTACTTCGAGGCAGACGCCCGCGTCGGCACGGACATGATGATCTGGGGCGGCTGGCTCGACACCCAAGAGCCCGCGGCGTACTACCAGTACTACACGACCGATGGCATCTTCAACGTGGCCGGGTTCAGCAACGCCGAGTTCGATCAGGTCGTCGCGGATTCGCGCCGCGTGCTGAACGACGACGACCGTGCGCAGCTGATCACCACCGCACAGGAGATCTTCGGATCCGACACGATCAACATCCCGATCGTGTCGCAGTACACCCGGCTCTACATGAGCGAGGGCATCACCGGAGCTGTTGCCTCCCAGGCGTTCCTCTACGCGCCGTGGGCGGCAGCGATCGGAACGGTCGATGCGCAGTAACCCTGTCATCTCCGCTCAGTCCACTGCCGGTACAGGAGCGGAACATGTGCAGGTGACGATGCGCGACGGTGTGCGCCTGGCCACCGACGTGTATCTCCCCGGGGCGGGCGCCACGCCCGCCCCGGCGGTCCTCATCCGCCTGCCCTACGACAAGACCGGCCGCTACACCTTCATCCCGCCCATCGCCGAGCACCTCGCCGCGAATGGCTTCGTGTGCATCACCCAGGACGTGCGCGGCAAGTACCTCTCGGAGGGCGAGCGCGCACCGTTCGAGAATGAGGCGGCCGACGGCTACGACACCGTGGAGTGGATCATCCAGCAGCCGTGGTCGAACGGCCGTGTGGGCACCTGGGGCGACTCCTACTACGGCTTCACGCAGTGGGCGCTCGCGAGCACGGGGCATCCCGCCCATCGTGCGATGGTGCCCCGTGTCACCGGGCACCGCTTCGGAGACATGCGGCCGGGAGGCGGCATGACGACCAATACGCTGCTCGACTGGGTCGTCGACGCGTGGGCCATTCAGGAGCTCATCGTGGAGGGTGCGATGGATCACTCGGTGGTCCCGGCGATCGACGCCGTGCATCCCTCGCTGCCCGAAGGGGAGCGTCTGCACCGCCGCTTCATCGAGATCGCGGACGACCCCGAGCCGTTCGTGGCGAGCCTGTTCCCGTCTGGCAATCCGGCCCGGGGGCTGCGCATTCCGGCTCTTCACACGGGCGGCTGGTTCGACAACCTCCACTTCTGGCAGCTCGACGACTGGCAGGACGCCTTGGAGTCGCCAGCGGCGGAGCACCAGTTCCTCCGGATGACGACGATCGACCATGAGGACTACCGCTGGCGCGAGCACGGTCAGTCCCTCGGGGCCGACTTCGGCGAGAGCGACGAGGCTCTCGCGGCCCACGTTCCGCAGCTTCTCGCTGAGCCGATCGCGTTCTTCCGCCACTACCTCGGTGCCGACAACGCACCGCGGTGGGATGCTCCCATCGTGCAGTTCGAGCATGCACGGTTGGGCATCCGCACCAGCGAGAGCTGGCCGCCCGCTGACGCCCACACGGTGACCCTGCCATTGACGCCCAAACGCATCGAGCTCGACCCGGCCGAACGGGCCGAGCCGGGCGCGACCATTCGCTGGCTGCACGACCCGGCGAACCCGGTGCCGTACCTCATCGCGTCGGAGTGGGATCAGAATCGCGCGGGGCTCCCCGACGAGCAGGCACTGCACGTGCGGGAGGATGTCGTCGTGCTGACCAGCGACGCGCTCACCGCCCCGCTCGACCTGGTCGGTCGCATCGTTCTTGAAGCGGCCGTGACCGCTCCGGTGGGCACGACCCACGTCGTCGCGCGACTGCTCGACGTGTACCCGGACGGCACCGCGATCATGATCGCCGCCAACGCGGCCGCACCGGTTGCGGACGGGTCGACGTTCCACCTGCGACTCGGCGATACCGCGTATCGGCTGCCGACCGGGCACCGCCTGCGTCTGGCTGTCTCGACGTCGGCCGCCGGGCAGTACCCCGTGCACCCCGGCACCGATGAGAATCCGTGGACAGCCACCGAGCGTCGGTCGGTCGAGCAGCAGCTTCATCTCGACCGCAGCCGCCTCGCGATCCAGGTCGAGCGCGCATCATGAACGGGCCGCTGGGGGTGATCCGGTTCATCGCGGGACGGCTGGCCGCCGCCCTGCTGACCGTGTGGGCGACGACGTTCATCGTGTTCTCGTCGCTCTTCCTGGTGCCCGGTGATCCCCTGGCGGTGCTGCTCCGTGGTCGACGCCCGACCCCCGAGCTCGTCGAGCGCCTCCGCGAGGAGTACGGTCTCGACGACCCGTTCCTTGTCCGGTACGCCGACTGGCTCAGCGGTCTTCTGCGCGGTGACCTCGGCTACTCGATCCAGTTCCAGACCGACGTCGGCAATCTGCTCGCCGCACGGTTGCCCATCACCGCGTGGCTGGTCGGGTACGCGGCGATCATCATCCTCGTTGTGGGGCTGGCCGTCGGCTCCTGGTCGGCGCTCACCCGTTCGCCGAACGTCGACCGCGGCATCCTCATCGCCACCTCGGCGCTCTCCGCCGTGCCGGCCTTCGTCGCTGCCCTCGTACTGCTGCTCGTCTTCTCGGGGGTGCTCGGCTGGTTCCCCGCTTTCGGTGCCGGCGATGACAGCTTCCTGAGCAGACTCGAGCATCTGACGCTGCCGGCGGTCGCGCTCTCGCTCACCTATCTCGGGCTGATCGCGCGCGTGACCCGGTCGTCGCTGAAGCAGGAGCTGACCTCCGACCACGTGGTCGTGGCGCGGTCGCGGGGGCTGGGTGCCGCCTACGTCTTCCGGCACCACGTGCTGCGCAACGCCCTCAACCCGATCCTGTCCTACGCGGGCATCCTCGTCGCTGGGCTTCTCGTCACCAGCCAGTTGGTCGAGTTCGCATTCGGCGTTCCGGGCATGGGCAGTCTGCTCGTCGAGTCGGTGCGCAGCATCGATTTCGCCGTCGTGCAGATCGTCACGATCGTCATCGTGCTCGCCTTCGTCGTGACGAACACGATCGTTGATCTGCTCGCCCCGCTCATCAATCCGCGACTTCGAGGGAAGGGGGCGCGATGATCCCGGCCGACACCCGCCTGCTGCGCGTGCCGCGCCGCGTCGGCGACCGTTCGACCCGCCGGGTGGGCTTCGTGCTGGCGTGCGGGGTCGTCGCTCTCGCCGTCGTCATGGCGATCGGTGCGCCGCTTCTGGCGCCGTTCGACCCGCTCGCGGTCAACCTGCGGCTCATCAATGCCGCGCCCGGAACCGACGGGCACCTGCTCGGCACCGACGCCAGCGGTCGCGACATCCTGAGTCGTCTCATGCACGGTGCCCAGACCTCTCTTCTCGGGCCCCTCATTGCCGTGCTGGTCGCATCGGGACTGGGCATCGCTCTCGGGGCGCTCGCCGCGTGGCAAGGCGGGTGGACCGACCAGGTGATCTCCCGCGTCATCGAGTTCCTCTTCTCCTTCCCGGGCCTGCTCGCCGCGGTCTTCACCGTGGCGCTCTTCGGGCCCGGCTTTCTGGCACCAGCCATTGGCATCGCGATCGCCTACGCTCCCGCGATCGCCCGGTTGACGCGCACGGTGATCCTGCAGGAGCGGGACAAGCTCTACGTCAAGGCAGAACTGGCCCTCGGGTTTCGGGGAATCCGGGTGCTGACCCGCAGCGTCATGCCCAACGCCCTGCCGATCGTGCTCTCGCTCAGCGTTCTGAGCTTCGGCTACGCCCTCATCGACCTCGCGGCGCTGTCGTACCTCGGCCTGGGCGTGCAGGCTCCCCAGCCCGACTGGGGCGTCATGCTCAACGAGAGCACGAGCTCGATGCTGCAGGGTGCCTGGTGGGTGATGGCCGCACCGGCGATCGTCATCATCCTCGTCGTCGTGTCGGTCAACATCATCGGTGAGGCGCTGCTCGCGCGGCGTCAGGAGGTGCTGCGGTGACGACCATCATCCAGGCCCGGTCGTTCACGATCGACCTTCCCGAGGCCGGTCATGCCCGCCCGGTGATCAACGGCATCACGCTCGATGTGGTGGCGGGGAGCTGTCTCGGCATCGTGGGCGAGTCGGGCAGTGGTAAGTCGCTGTTCTCGCGGGCCCTCCTGGGGTCGTTCCCCGAGGACGCTGAGGTCAGCGGCACGCTGCGGCTCGGCGCGGTCGAGCTGACGAGTGCTGCGCCCGAGACCGTGCGCGCCCTGCGGCAGAACGATGTCGGCATGATCTACCAAGACCCGCGCGCATCGATCAATCCAGTGCACCGCATCGAGGACTTCCTCATCGAGGGGGTGGTGCAGGCGGGGATGCTCTCCCGCTCTGAGGCCCGTGAGCGCGCGATCGCGCTGCTCCGGCGCATGCGGTTGCAGGAGCCCGAGGCGGTCATGCGGCGGTATCCCGACGAGCTGTCGGGGGGCATGCTGCAGCGCGTGATGATCGCGGGAGCCCTCATCGCCGAGCCGTCGGTGCTGCTGTGCGATGAGGCGACCACGGCCCTCGACGTGACGACGCAGGCGGAGATCGTCGCCCTCCTCAACGAGCTCCGGGTCGAGCTTGGCGTGACTCTCATCTTCGTCACTCACGACCTCGAGCTCGCCGGCGAGCTGTGCGACACCCTGTGCGTGCTCTACGCCGGTGAAGTGATGGAGCTGGGGCCGACAGCCGAGGTGCTGTCGAGCCCGCGCCACCCCTACACCGCGGCCCTTCTCGAGTCGACGCCGCGCCTGACCGGCGATGCCACCCGGGCGCTTCCGTCGATCCCCGGTGTCGTCCTGCCCCTCTCGAGCGCCGCACCGGGATGCGTCTTCGCCGATCGGTGCCGCTTCGTGACGGAGCAGTGCACCTCGGGCCGCATCGATCTGGTGACGGTCGCGCCGGGTCGCCGCTCCCGGTGTGTTTTCGATCACCTTCCGGAGGAGCAGCGATGAGCGGTATCGAGGTACGCGAGCTGCGCAAGACCTTCGGCCACCGCGGCGAGGTCGTCGCGCTCGACGGGGTGTCGTTCTCCGTCGAGCAGGGTGGCGCACTCGGGCTCATCGGGGAGTCGGGTTCGGGCAAGAGCACGACGGCGCGCATCCTGCTGGGGCTGGAGAGGCCGACGTCCGGGGAGGTCCTTCGCGACGGAGTGCCGTATGAGCCGTGGCGCGCCAGCGGGCGGCAGCGACTCGAGCGGGCACGGTCGATCCAGATCGTGTTCCAAGACCCCTACCTGTCGCTCAACCCGCGATTGCGGATCGTCGACGCGGTGCGCTCGGCGGCCGAGCTGCACGGTCTCACCCGCGCCGACGCCGAGCGGCGAGCGCGAGAGCTGCTCGACGAGGTGGGGTTGGGCATCCGCGAGTCGCAGTCGACGCCGCGCGCCCTCTCAGGAGGCCAGCGTCAGCGCGCCGCGATCGCCCGCGCGCTCGCGGTGCGTCCGCGCTTCCTCATCCTCGACGAGGCGGTCGCCGCCCTCGACGTCTCGGTGCAGGCGCAGATCCTCAACCTCCTCAATGAGCTTCGCCGGGCCGAGGGGGTCGGCTTCCTGTTCATCACCCACAACCTGGCCGTCGTGCGCTATGTCACCGATGAGGCGGTCGTGCTGCACCGGGGGTGCGTGGTCGAGCTCGGCCCGACCGAGCGCGTGCTGAGCGCTCCCGAGCACCCGTACACCCGCGACCTGCTGGCGGCCGTGCCGGGCAGCATCACTCGAGAGGAATCCTGATGAGCACCCCCAACGTCGGGCTGGTCACGGCCGAGCAGTACTTCTACCACCAGTCGATCATCGACTTCGGGCCGGACGCCGAGCCCGGCGCTGACCTCGAAAGCCCGGTGCCGCGCCGCCGGTTGCTGAACCTGCTGCGCAAGACGGGCGCGGCGGATGCCTGCCGGGCGATCGCCCCGATTGCCCTCGACCGCGCCGACCTCGAGCGCGTGCACACTCCCGACTACCTCGACGCCTTCCAGTCGCTCTCGGCCATGAACGGCGGCGAACTCGGTGACTACGCCGGCTTCGGTCGTGGCTCCTACGAGATCGCGGTGCTGAGCGCCGGCGGTGTTGCCGCGGCGGCCGAAGCGGTGGCTCGCGGCGACGTCGACCGCGCCTTCGCGCTCGTCCGCCCGCCGGGTCACCACGCCGAGCCCGACCGCGCTCGCGGCTACTGCCTGCTCGCCAACATTCCGATCGCCGTCGAGCGGGTGCGCGCCCTCGGCCTCGCCTCGCGCGTAGCGATCGTCGACTGGGATGTTCACCACGGCAACGGCGCACAGGTCATCTACTACGACGACCCCAACACCCTCACGATCTCGCTGCACCAGGCGCAGCTCTACCCGATCGACTCGGGCTTCATCGATGAGGTCGGTGAGGGCGCTGGTCGGGGAGCGAACCTCAACGTTCCCTTGCCGGCCGGCAGCGGGATGGGGGCCTACCGGTACGCGATGACGGAGATCGTGCTGCCCGCGCTCGAGGCCTTCGCGCCCGACATGATCATCGTCGCGTGCGGCTATGACGCGGGTCTGCTTGACCCGAGCAGCCAGATGGCCGTCACTGCCCGCGGCTTCGGGGAGTTCACGCGCCTGCTCGTACAGGCTGCCGCGGGCAGCGCCCAGGGCCGACTGCTGATCGCGCAGGAGGGCGGCTACTCGCCGCTGCATTCCCCGTTCTGCGGAACGGCGGTGGTGCACGAGCTGCTCGGCTGGGAGTTCGGGCTCGTCGACCACTACGACCTCGACGACTCGGCCCCGGAGCAGCTCCTGCAGGAGTACCAGCGTCAGGCGATCGACGCAGCACGGCGTGCAGGGGTCGACTCGGGCGCGCTTCCCCACTGACCGGCGTTAGCTCCTCCGCCGGATGGTCTGCGCCTCGGGCGAACACCCGGAGAGCATCCATCGGCCGCGACTACCCTCGAAGGGTGACTGCCGCCCCGCTGACCGCCGCTCCGTTGACCGACGGCGAGATCGCGGCGATCCGCGCGCAGTTCCCGATTCTGGGCCGCGAGGTCAACGGGCACCCGCTCGTCTACCTCGACTCGGCCGCGACCGCGCAGAAGCCCCTGCGGGTGCTCGACGCCGAGCGCGCGTACTACGAGCACGAGAACGCGGCCGTGCACCGCGGCGCCCACACGCTCGCGGCCGAGGCGACCGAGCTCTACGAGGATGCCCGCCGCACGATCGCCGCCTTCCTCGCCGTCGACGAGAACGAGGTCGTCTTCACCGGCAACGCCACCGAGGGCATCAACCTCATCGCCACCGCGATCGGCATCGCGAGCTCGCGCCGCGGGGCGGGCGCCGACTTCTCGACCTACGCCCTCGAGCCCGGCGACGAGATTCTCACCACCGAGCTCGAGCACCACGCCAACCTGATCCCGTGGCAAGAGCTGGCGGCGCGCACCGGTGCGACCCTGCGGTACATCCCCGTCGACGACAACGGGATGCTCGATCTCGACGCTGTGCCCGCCCTCATCACCGCCCGCACGCGGGTCGTGGCGGTCAGCCACGTGAGCAACGTGACGGGCTTCGTCACCCCGCTCGAGCGCATCGTGCCGCTCGCGCGCGCCGTCGGCGCGCTCGTCGTGCTCGACGCGTGCCAGGCCGCACCGCACCTCGCGCTGCACCCGCGCGCGCTCGACGTCGACGTCGCCGTGTTCAGCGGCCACAAGCTCTACGGCCCCACCGGAATCGGCGTGCTCTACGGCCGGGCCGCAGTGCTCGACGCGCTGCCCCCGCACCTGTTCGGCGGGTCGGCCATCACAACGGTCACGATGGAGAAGGCGCACTTCCTGCCGGCCCCGCAGCGCTTCGAGCCGGGCACGCCGCGCATCGCGGCCGCGATCGGCCTCGCCGAGGCCGTGCGCTTCGTCACCGAGATCGGCCTCGACCGCATCGCCGCGACCGAGCACGTGCTCGCCGAGCGCCTGCACGCCGCGCTCGCCGAGATTCAGGGCATCCGCGTGCTCGGCGGTTCCGCCGTACCTGCCGGCGAGCGCGTCGCGCTCGCGAGCGTCGTGGTCGACGGCGTGCACGCCCACGATGCCGGCCAGGTGCTCGACGACCAGGGCATCGCCGTGCGAGTGGGGCACCACTGCGCCCAGCCGCTGCACCGACGCCTCGGCGCGACCGCGAGCGTGCGCCTCAGCGCCGGGGTGCACACGACGGTCGCCGAGCTCGATCGGGCGATCGAGGCTGTGGCGGGCATCCGGCAGTTCTTCGGCCTGGAGGCCGCAACCACGGCAGGAGGGGGCGCATCATGAGCGGGCTCGAATCGCTGTACCAGCAGATCATCGTCGACCACGCGAAGCACCCGCACGGCGTCGGGCTGACCGCGGGGGAGGAGACCAGCCACCAGCTGAACCCGACCTGCGGCGACGAGATCACTCTCGCTCTGCGCTGGAGCGCCGACGGCGAGCACATCGAGTCGGTCGCCTGGGAGGGCGCCGGCTGCTCGATCTCGCAGGCGAGCGCGTCGCTGCTCGCGACCCTCGCCGCGGAGGACGCGGCCGCGGGCGACGCCTGGACCCCCGTGCAGCTGCAGTCGCTCATCGACGAGTTCCGCGAGGCGCTGCGGTCGCGCGGCGCGACCCCGCTCGACGAGGAGCGCTTCGGCGACGCGGCCGCGCTCAGCGGGGTCTCTAAGTTCGTGGCGCGCGTCAAGTGCGCGATGCTCGCGTGGGTCGCGGCCGAAGACCTGCTGCAGCGCCGCGCCGGCTAGAGCCGGCGTCGTCGTCGCTCGTGAGCGGCGCCCGTCGGGTCAGTCGACCGGCTCGAGCACCCACAGCGGAATGAGCCGCTCGGTCTTCTGCTGGTAGGTGGCGTAGTCGGGCCAGACCTCGCAGGCGCGCTGCCACCAGAGCTCGCGCTCGTCGCCCTCGAGCAACCGCGCGTGGTAGTCGCGCTTCTCCGCCCTGTCCTGCAGTTCGCACAGCGGGTGCGCCCGCAGGTTGTGGTGCCACACCGGGTTGTCGGGGGCGCCGCCCTTCGACGCGACCACGCAGTAGCGGCCGTCGTGCTCGACGCGCATGAGGGCGGTCTTGCGCAGCATCCCGGTCTTCGCGCCCAGCGTCGTGAGCACGATGATGGGCCGCCCGCGCATGTCGTTGCCCTCGGCGCCGTTCGTGCGCTCGTAGAGCTCGGCCTGCTCGCGGGCCCAGGCGGACGTGCTCGGGGCGTACTCTCCGGTCAGCGGCATGTCACGACGGTAGCAAGCGGCCGCGCTTGGCGTGTCGCGCGCACCCGGCGTACTGTCGGCTGTCGAACGTATGTTCGAACCCTCCCCGTCAGACCAGCGCCGGGCCGGAGCGCGCGCGACCAGAAGGCGAGACTGCCGTGCCGGCTGCCGCATCCTCCGTTCCTGACCCCGCGCCCCGCTCTGCGGTTCTGCCCGCCGCGGCGCCGCCCGACGCGACGCCGCCCGACCCGGTCGCGATCGTGTGGGCCGACCCCGACGGTCGCCCGATGCGCCTGGTCTGGGGCGGACGTCGCTGGCGCGTGAGCGACCAGCCAACCGTCATCACCGAGCCCGTCTCGTGGTGGCGCCGTCTCGATCCGGATGCTCGCTCGCTGCACCTCGCCCCCCGCACCTGCACCGGCTGGCGCTTCCAGGCCACGGCCGATGACGGTCGCACGTGCGTGCTCGACGTGCGCGATGAGGGCGACCCGGCCCGCTGGTTCGTCGCGAAGGTCTATGACTGAGGCGGGGCGGTGCTCGGGTCGGCCGGCGCGCTCGACGCCGCCGACCGGCGCCGGACGAAGAACCGCACGATCAGCAGCACGATCAGCCCGACGATGCCGAGGGTGACGATCCACGGCAGCAGCGCGCCCGTGATGACGAGCAGCACGGTGCCGAAGGCGATGAGCGCCTCCCAGCCGGCGGTGAGCCCGGTGAGGAAGGTGGCCGGCTCGTCGTCGGGCGGCGCCACCTCGGGCGAGCCCAGCACGAGCGTGATCGTCGACAGGCTCACCTGGTCGGCCAGCGCGCGCTGCTGCGCCTCGTAGCTCTCGAGCTGCGCCTGCCGGTCGCTGATCGCCGACTCGAGGTCGATGAGGTCGTCCACCGTGTCGGCCTGGCCCTGCAGGGCGAGCAGCCGGGTGATCGACGCGCGCAGCGCCGAGACCCGCGCATCGACGTCTTGCACCTCGCGGCTGACGTCGGTCGAGCTCAGCTGCAGCTCCTCCACCTCGCCGAGCTGCTTGAGGTCGTCGAGGGTCTGCGTCAGGCGCGCGGCCGGGATGCGCAGCACGAGCTCGGCTCCGCCCGCGTCGCTCGACACGCTCGTCTCGCGCGGCGCGTACTCCTGCCGCGCGTCGACCCGACCACCGATGCGCTCGACGAGGGCGACCGCGTCGGCCGCGGCGTCGAGCGGCTGCTCGACCGTGAGGTAGAGGTACCCGGTGGTGACGACCGACCGATCGTCCGCATCCGTGGCCCCGCCCAGGTCGCCGTCGCCGCCGCCGCTCTCCTCCGAGACCGGCGCGTCAGGTGCCCCGAGGCCGGGCATGCCGCCCGAGTCGCTCGACTCGTCCATCGCGGCGGAGCAGCCGCTCAGCAGGAGGGCGGCGAGGGCGAGAGCGGGGAGGGCGACGAGGCCGCGGGATGTGCGCATGCCGCACACGGTAGACCCGCGAATCGCACCGCCACTACCCAACGTTTCCGGGCGATACGCGATCGTGATCGCACCGCGATCGCACCGCGATCGCACCGCGATCGCACCGTGACCGGGCCGCGATCGGATCGTGATGCGCGCCCCGCGCCGCCCGAACCTGTGGCCCACCCGTGAGAACCCAGAGCGATGGGGGAGAAATCCTCCGCACTCCGTTCGCGCCGGATAGCGTCTCATTATTCCTACG
>JAIXXG010000077.1 GCA_027490915.1 Microbacteriaceae bacterium | reverse complement strand
GTCTGGGCCGTGTCTCAGTCCCAGTGTGGCCGGTCACCCTCTCAGGCCGGCTACCCGTCGTCGCCTTGGTGAGCCGTTACCTCACCAACTAGCTGATAGGCCGCGAGTCCATCCTTGACCGAAGTTCTTTCCAGCTAGTGACCATGCGGTCCTAGCTCGTATCCGGTATTAGACGTCGTTTCCAACGCTTATCCCAGAGTCAAGGGCAGGTTACTCACGTGTTACTCACCCGTTCGCCACTAATCCACCAGAGCAAGCTCCGGCTTCATCGTTCGACTTGCATGTGTTAAGCACGCCGCCAGCGTTCGTCCTGAGCCAGGATCAAACTCTCCGTAAAGGTTGTGCGCACGATCTCCGAGGAGACCGGCAATCACTGTGCCGGCTGCAAGCAGCCCGGCGAGTTTGTTCTGACTGAAGTTCGAATATCTACTGACATTCGTTTCAATCCAAAGGAATCTCTTCCGACTGACCGAGGTCAGCCGTCGAGGTTATTTGGCATTGACTTAGTGCACGCTGTTGAGTTCTCAAGGATCGGACGCTCCAGACCTTCAGCCTCTCGGCTGTCGCAACTGGGCAACTTTCCTACCGTATCCGCCCTGGCGATCCGACGCAAATCGGCGCTTCCGGTGACCCGGGCCTGATCTCGTGGATCGAGCCGCTGCGGCGACTCGAGAGTCGGTGCAGCTGGACGGATTCGCAATCCTACTTGGCGATGAGCGCACCAGCAAGTGGCTGCTCTGTCTTGGAGGACTGTGGTGTCCCGCTTGAGGCCGGCCCGCTCTTCCGCTGGCCGCACCTTTGGGGTGACGAGTTAGAAGATTACGGTTCGTTCGGGTGCGGGGCAAATCTCGGCGAATCCCGGGCGTGTCGCGCGGAGAACCGGGCTTTTCGACCCCCCGTCGGTCACCGGATCACGAGGCCCGCGAGCGTCTTCTTGCCGCGTCGCAGGACGGCGTAGCCTCCCGCGAGCTCGGCACCCTCCACAGTTGCGTCGTCGCTCTCGACCCGCGCGTTGTTGAGAGCGACCCCGCCCTGCGCGATCGCTCGCCGGGCATCCGACGCGCTCGAGCAGAGACCCGTCGCCACCAGCGCCTGCACCACGGTGTCGGACGGCTCGACCTCGGCGCGCGGCAGCTCGGCGATGGCCGCGGCGAGAGTCGCCGCATCCAGCGCCGCAAGGTCACCCTGGCCGAAGAGCGCCTCCGACGCCGCGATCACCGCCGCGACGGCCTCGATGCCATGAACCAGGCCGGTGACCTCGAGGGCGAGCCGCTTCTGCGCCGCGCGCCGGAACGGCTCATCGGCCACCAGCTGGGCGAGCGCGTCGATCTCGGCGCGGCCGAGGAAGGTGAACACCTTGAGCCGGTCGATGACGTCGGCATCGTCGGTGTTGAGCCAGAACTGGTACATCGCGTAGGGGCTGCACATCTCGGCGTCGAGCCAGATGGCGTTGCCCTCGCTCTTGCCGAACTTCGTTCCATCGCTGTTCGTGATGAGGGGCGTGCCGATCGCGTGAACACTGCGGCCCTCGACCTTGTGCACGAGATCGGTGCCGCTCGTCAGGTTGCCCCACTGATCGCTGCCTCCGGTCTGCAGCACGCAGCCGTACTGGCGGTGCAGCTCGAGGAAGTCGTAGCCCTGCAGGATCTGGTAGCTGAACTCGGTGTAGGAGATTCCCGCCTCCGAGTTGAGGCGCGAGGCCACCGCGTCCTTCTTGAGCATCGCGCCGACACGGAAGTGCTTGCCGATCTCGCGCAGGAAGTCGATCGCGCTCAGGCCGGCCGTCCAGTCGAGGTTGTTGACCAGCCGCGCAGCGTTCTCCCCCTCGAACGACAGGAAGCGGCTGACCTGCTGCTGCAGCCGACCGACCCAGTCGGCGACCGTCTCGCGATCGTTGAGCTGCCGTTCCGCCGTCGGGCGCGGGTCGCCGATGAGCCCGGTCGAGCCGCCCACGAGAGCCAGGGGCCGATGGCCGGCCAGCTGCAGGCGGCGCATCAGCAGCAGCTGCACCAGGTTGCCCAGGTGCAGGCTCGGCGCCGTCGGGTCGAACCCGCAGTAGTAGGTGATCGGAGGACCGTCGAGCGCCGCCTGCAATGCCTCCGCGTCGGTCGAGACGTGCACGAGCCCGCGCCACTGCAGCTCATCCCACAGCGACGCGAAGGTCGGGTCATTCTTCAGAGGAGCGAGGGAGAGATCGGGGGCGGCAGTCACCGCGCCAGCGTATCAGCGGGCTCCGGGCCGATTCCTCGCGTCAGGCGAGGGCGGCGAGCCGATCACGCAGGTGGGCGCGCTGGGCGGCGACCGCCACCGGTGCCGTGCCGCCTGCTCCCGTGCGGGAGGCGATCGAGCCGGCGACGGTGAGCACCGAGCGAACATCCCCCGTCAATCGCGGATCGATCGCGGCGTACTCGTCATCGCTCGGCTCGTGCAGCTGCAACCCGCGCGCCTCGCAGTGGGCGACGAGGGCGCCCGCGATCTCATGGGCCTCGCGGAACGGCACGCGCTGCCGCACGAGCCAGTCGGCGACGTCGGTGGCGAGCGAGAAGCCCTCGGGGGCGAGCGCGGCCATGCGGTCGGTGTCGAAGCGCAGCGTCGCCACCATGCCGGTGACGGCGGGCAGCAGCACCTCGAGGGTCTCGACGGCGTCGAAGATCGGCTCCTTGTCCTCCTGCAGGTCGCGGTTGTACGCGAGCGGCAGGCCCTTGAGCGTCGCCAGCAGCCCCGCGAGGTCGCCGATCAGGCGGCCGGCCTTGCCCCGCGCGAGCTCGGCGATGTCGGGGTTCTTCTTCTGCGGCATGATCGACGACCCCGTCGACCAGGCGTCGTGCAGGGTGACGAAGGCGAACTCCCGGGTGCTCCAGAGGATGACCTCCTCGGCGAGGCGCGAGAGGTCGACGCCGACCTGCGCGGCGATGTACGAGAACTCGGCAACGAGGTCGCGGGAGCTCGTCGCGTCGATCGAGTTCTCGGTCGGCCCGGTGAAGCCCAGTTCAGCGGCCACGAGCGCCGGATCGAGCCCGAGCGAGCTGCCGGCGAGGGCGCCCGCCCCGTACGGGGAGCGATCGGCGCGCGCCCGCCAGTCGCGCAGGCGCTCGAGGTCGCGCACGAGCGGCCAGCAGTGCGCGAGCAGGTGATGGGCCAGCAGCACCGGCTGCGCGTGCTGCAGGTGGGTGCGGCCGGGCATGACGGCGTCGGGATGCGCATCCGCCTGCGCGGCGAGCGCCTCGATGAGCGCGCGCACGTGGTCGGCGATCGCGGCCCCGTGATCGCGCAGGTACAGGCGGATGAGGGTGGCGATCTGATCGTTGCGGCTGCGCCCGGCCCGGAGCCGGCCACCGAGCTCGGGGCCGAGATCGGCGACGAGCGCGGCCTCGAGAGCCCCGTGGACGTCCTCATCGTCCGCGCTCGGGAGGAGCGAGCCGTCGGCCCAGCGCGCGTGCAGTCGGTCGAGGCCCGCGAGCATCGCGGCGAGCTCGTCGGCAGTGAGGTAGCCGGCGGCCGCGAGCGCCCGCGCATGCGCCCGCGAGCCCTGGATGTCGTACCCGCCGAGCTGCCAGTCGAAGTGGGTCGAGCGGCTGAGCCGCTGCAGCGCCGGCGAGGGCCCGTCGCTGAACCGCCCACCCCAGAGGGCGCCCTCGTTCGTCGCGCCGCTCATCGTCCCGCACCCGCCTTCTCGAGCAGCCAGACGAGCAGCGCCTTCTGGGCGTGCAGGCGGTTCTCCGCCTCGTCCCAGATGACCGACTGCGGGCCGTCGATGACCTCGGGGGTGACCTCGTACCCGCGATCGGCCGGCAGGCAGTGCAGGAAGAGCGCGTCGGCAGCGGCGCGGGCCATCATCGCGGCATCGACCTGGTAGGCACCGAAGGTGGCGACGCGGTGCGCCTTCTCGTCCTCCTTGCCCATCGAGACCCAGGTGTCGGTGACGACGACATCCGCCCCCGCGACCGCCGCCACCGGATCGGTGGTCACCATGATGGATCCGCCCGTCTGGGCCGCCCGGCTCTCGGCATCGTCGACCACGTCGGGGCGGGGCGCGAAGTCGGCCGGGGCGGCGACGCGCACGTGCATGCCCGCGGTGGCCCCGGCCAGCAGGTAGGAGTGGGCCATGTTGCTCGCGCCGTCGCCGAGGAACGCCACCGTGAGCCCGGCGAGCCGGCCCCGGTGCTCGCGGATCGTCAGCAGGTCGGCGAGCAGCTGGCAGGGGTGGAAGTCATCGCTCAGGGCGTTCACGACCGGCACCCGGGTGCCCGCCGCCATCTCCTCGAGCCCCGCCTGCGCGTACGTGCGCCACACGATCGCGCTCACCATGCGCTCGAGCACGCGCGCCGTGTCGCTCGGCGTCTCCTTGCCGCCCAGCTGACTGCTGGCCGTGGAGATGATGAGCGGCGAGCCGCCCAGGTCGGCGATGCCGACGGCGAAGCTCACCCGGGTGCGGGTCGACGACTTGTCGAAGATGACCGCGACGGTCTGGGGGCCCGCCAGGGGCGTCCGGCCCCAGCGGTCGGCCTTGACGGCCACGGCCAGGTCGAGGATCTCGGCCTGCTCGGCGGGCGTGATGTCGTCGTCGCGCAGGAAGTGGCGCACGGTCGGGGCGGCGGCGGTCATGAGGCATGCTCCAGGGTCGCGGGGGCGGCGCCGACCGCCGCGAGGGCGTCGGCGAAGAGGGTGAGAAAACGGTCGACATCGCGGTCGTCGATGATGAGCGGCGGAGCGAGCCGGATGCTCGCGTCGTTCGGCGCGTTGATGATGAGTCCGCGTTCGAGCGCCGCCGCGACCACGGCCGGGGCGACCGGGGCGGCGAGCCCGACCCCGAGCAGCAGTCCGCGTCCGCGCACCTCCGTCACGAGCGGCGCATCGAGGGCCAGGATGCCCGACCGCAGCCGTTCGCCGAGCGTGCGCGCGGCATCCACGAGCCCCGCCCGCTCGATCTCGCCGAGAACGGCGTCGGCGACCCCGGTCGCGAGCGGATTGCCACCGAAGGTCGAGCCGTGCTGGCCCAGGGTGAAGAGGTCGCTCGCCGCGCCGCGCGTGACGAGGGCGCCGACGGGGACTCCCCCACCGATGCCCTTGGCGGCCACGATCGCGTCGGGCAGGTCGTCGGCGTCGGAGAGCTCGTGCTGGAAGGCGAACCAGTCGCCGGTGCGGCCCGCGCCGGTCTGGATCTCGTCGACGATCAGCAGGGTGCCGTGCGCGCGGGTGAGACGGCGGGCCTCGGTCAGGAACCCGGGCGGCAGGGGCACGACGCCCGCCTCGCCCTTGATCGGCTCGAGCACGACCGCGGCCACATCGGGGCCGAGAGCCGCGGCGAGCGCGTCGAGGTCGGTGGGCAGGTGCTCCACACCGGGCACCATCGGCTCGAACGGCGTGCGCAGGGCCGGTTTGCCGGTGAGGGCGAGCGCCCCCATCGTGCGACCGTGGAAGCCCTGCTCGAAGGCCAGGATGCGCGGGCGGCCCGTGCGGCGCGCGAGCTTGAGCGCGGCCTCGATCGCCTCGGCGCCGGAGTTGGCCGGATAGACCCGGCCGGTCTCCCCCACCCCGGTCAGCCGCACCAGGCGCTCGGCGAACGCGACCGCCTGCGGCGTCGTGAAGTAGTTGCTCACGTGCACGAGCCGCTGCGCCTGCGCGCTGATCGCCTCGACGACCGCGGGATGCGCGTGACCGAGAGCGTTGACGGCGATGCCGGCGAGGAAGTCGAGGTACTCGCGCCCGTCGACATCCCACACGCGGGCACCGCGCCCGTGCAAGAGCGCCGCCATCGGGCTCGGGGCCGAGCGCATGGCGACCCGGGCGAAGCGCTCGCGGAGGGCATCCGTCTCGGGGCCGGTGATGGACGGACCGCCGTGCGCGGCGCCGCTCACGGCACCACCTCGGTGCCGATGCCCTCCTGGGTGAAGATCTCGAGCAGGATCGAGTGGGGCACGCGGCCATCGATGATCGCCGCCTTGCCGACCCCGCCCTCGACCGCTTCGAGGCAGGCCGTCATCTTCGGGATCATGCCCGACTCGAGCCGGGGCAGCAGGGCGCGCAGCTCGTCGACCGCGATCGTCGACACGAGCGACGAGGTGTCGGGCCAGTCGCGGTAGAGCCCCGCGACGTCGGTGAGGATCACCAGCTTCTCGGCGTTCAGCGCGACGGCGAGCGCCGCGGCCGCCGAGTCGGCGTTGACGTTGAGGCTCTGCCCCGGCGCGTCGGCGTCGGGGGCGATCGACGAGACGACCGGGATGCGCCCCGCGTCGAGCTGCGCCACCACCGCGGCGGGGTCGACCCCCACGACATCGCCGACAAGGCCGAGGTCGACCTCCTCGCCGTCGACGACGACACCGCGCCGGCGGCCCTGGAAGAGGCCCGCATCCTCACCGGAGACGGCCGCCGCGAGCGGGCCGTGCTCGTTGATCGCGCTCACGAGCGCGCGACTGATCTGGCCCGTGAGCACCATGCGCACGACATCCATCGCCTCGGGGCTCGTCACCCGGTACCCGCCGCGGAACTCGCTCGCGATGCCCAGCCGGTCGAGCATGGCCGAGATCTGCGGGCCGCCGCCGTGCACGACGACCGGGCGCAGGCCGACGGTGCGCAGGTACACCATGTCCTCCGCGAAGGCGCGCTGCAGCTCGTCGCTGACCATCGCGTTGCCGCCGAACTTGATGACGACGACCCGGTCGCGGAACCGCCGCAGCCACGGCAGCGACTCGATGAGGGTCGCCGCCTTCACCGCCGCCTGCGCGTGGTCGTCGGCGACGGATGCGGGGTCTCTCAGCTCGCTCATCAGGGGGTCTCTCAGCTCGCGTAGGCGCTGTTCTCGTGCACGTAGTCGTGCGTCAGATCGTTGGTCAGGATCATCGCCGCGTGCTCGCCCGCGTGCAGGTCGAGCTCGAGCACGACCGTGCGGGGGCTCAGGTCGACCTCGTCGCGCGGGCGATCGGGCGCCCCCGCGTGGCACACCCGCACGCCGTTCATGCTGACGTCGACGTCGTAGGGGTCGAACGCGGCGCTCGTCGTGCCGATCGCGGCGAGCACACGGCCCCAGTTGGGGTCGTTGCCGAAGATCGCGGCCTTGAACAGGTTGTTGCGGGCGATCGAGCGGCCGACCTCCACCGCGTCGTCCTCGCTCGCCGCGCCCCGCACGTGGATCTGGATGTCGTGGCTCGCGCCCTCGGCGTCGGCCTGCAGCTGCAGCGCGAGGCTCATGCAGGCATCGACGAGCAGCAGCGTGAACGCGTCTGTGTCGGGGGCGACTCCGGATGCTCCGCTCGCGAGCAGCGTCACCTGATCGTTGGTCGACATGCAGCCATCGGAGTCGAGGCGGTCGAAACTGACGCGCGTGGCGGCGCGGAGCGCCCGGTCGAGCTCGGCGGCGGGCAGGTCGGCATCGGTGGTGAGCACCACGAGCATCGTGGCGAGGCCCGGGGCGAGCATCCCGGCGCCCTTCGCCATGCCGCCGATCGTGTAGCCGGGGCCCTCGACGACGACGGTCTTCGGCACCGAGTCGGTGGTCATGATCGCGCGGGCGGCGGCCTCGCCGTGCGCCCCGAGTCCGCCGGCTGCGGCGGCCACGCCCGCGAGCAGGGCGTCGCGGTCGAGCTGCTCGCCGATGAGCCCGGTGGAGCACACGAGCACGTCGCCCGCCGACACCGCCAGCTGCTCAGCGACCGCCTCGGCCGTCGCGTGCGTCGTCTGGAAGCCCTGCGCGCCCGTGAAGCAGTTGGCGCCGCCCGAGTTGAGCACGATCGCGCTCACCGCGCCATCGGCGATGACCTGCTGCGACCACAGGATGGGGTTCGCCTTGGCGCGGTTGCTCGTGAACACGGCGGCCGCGGCGGTCGAGGGGCCATCGTTGACGACGAGGGCGAGGTCGAGAGCCCCCGAGCTCTTGAGACCGCAGGCGACGCCCGCGGCGCGGAAGCCCCGCGGGGCGGTGACGGTCACGGGGCGACTCCGTTCACGGGAAGGCCGAGCGTCTCGGGCAGGCCGAGCGCGAGGTTGAGCGACTGCACGGCGGCACCCGCCGTGCCCTTCACGAGGTTGTCGAGGGCGACGACGATCACCGCACGCTGCGCATCCGCGTCGAGGGCGAGGCCGATGAGGGCCGTGTTCGCGCCGAGCGCGGCCGCCGTGGTCGGGAACCGCCCCGCCGGCAGCACGTGCACAAACGGCTCGTCGGCATAGGCCTCGACCCAGGCGGCACGCAGGCTCGCGTCATCGACACCGGGCGCGAGCCGCGCCGTCACCGTCGCGAGGATGCCCCGCGCCATCGGCACGAGCACGGGGGTGAACGAGATCGTCGGGTCGACCGCCCCCGCGAGCGCGAGGTTCTGCAGGATCTCGGGGATGTGCCGGTGCACGCCGCCGACCGCGTAGGGCGCCGCCGAGCCGAGCAGCTCGCTCGCGAGCAGGTCGGTGCGCAGGGTGCGCCCGGCCCCGCTCGGTCCGACCGCGAGCGCGGCGGTCGTGTCGCGGGCCTCGATCACGCCGGCACGGATGCCCGGCACCAGCCCGAGCGACACCGCGGTGACGTTGCACCCGGGCACCGCCACCCGCCGCACGCCGCCGAGCCTCTCGCGCTGTCGACCGCCATCGGCATGGAGCAGCTCGGGCAGCCCGTAGGCCCAGGCCCCGTGGTAGGCACCGCCGTAGAACCGCTGCCAGGCGGCCTCGCTCGTGAGCCGGTGATCGGCCCCGCAGTCGAGCACGAGCACGTCATCCGGAAGCTGGGCCGCGATCGCGCCCGACGCGCCATGCGGCAGCGCGAGCACGACGACGTCGTGGCCCGCGAGGGTCTCGGCCGTGGTCTCCTGCAGCTCGAGGTGGGCGAACGAGCGCAGGTGCGGGTGCACGTCGATGAGGGGCTGCCCGGCGTTGCTGTGCGCGGTGACCGTGCGCACCTGCAGCTCGGGGTGCCCGGCCATCAGCCGCAGCACCTCGCCGCCCGCGTACCCGCTGGCACCCGCGATCGCGACGGAGAAGGTCATGCCCTTAACTCTTCCATGACAATACGATGGCCAGCGACACGGGCACACGCCCGCACCCGACAACCCCAGGAGCGACCATGAACGACCTCAGCGGCCTCATCGACATGATCCCGATCGGCGACATCGCCGAGAAGCTCGGCGTCGATCGGAGCGTGGCGGAAGCCGCCGTGGAGGTCGCGGTTCCGGCGATCGTCGGCGGCATGGCCGCCAACGCGAAGGACGACAAGGGCGCCGAGTCGCTGCAGAAGGCGCTCGGGCACCACAAGGGCCGGGCGCCGAAGAAGCTCGCCGACATCGATGAGGCCGACGGCGAGAAGATCGTGGCCAACGTCTTCGGGGCGAAGAAGAACGATGTGGCCCGTGCGGCCGCCACGAAGGCGGCGTCGAAGGCCGAGGGCTTCGACATCGGCCCGATCGTCGAGCAGGTGCTGCCGATCATCGCGCCCATCGTGCTCGCCTGGGTCGCCAACCAGTTCCTCGGGGGCGGCGCGAAGGCCGAGCCCGAGACCGCGAAGAAGGAGGAGGCGTCGAGCGGCAACCCGCTGGGCGACCTGCTCGGCGGCCTCATCAGCAGCAAGGAGGGGCAGGACCTCATCGCCGGAGCCATGGGCGGACTGCTCGGCGGCGGGCGCAAGTAGCCGCAGCGCGCGAGCTGTGAGCGCGACGCTCCGCTACGCGCGGAGCGTCGCGCCGAACCGATCAGCGGCCACGGCGAGCCCGGCCATCTTCGCGTCCGTGGCCTCCGCCGCCGTGAGCGTGCGGTCGGACGCCCGGAAGCGCAGGGCGAGGGTGAGCGACTTCGTTCCCGGCTCGAGGCCCGTGCCGCGGTAGTCGTCGACGAGAGTCGCCGACTCCAGCAGGTCTCCGGCACCCTCGATCACCGCATCCCGAACCGCACCGGCCGGAACCGACTCGGCGACGACCACCGACAGGTCTTGCGTGGCGGCCGGGAACCCGGCGATCACCCCCGCCTCGACCGTGCTCGACCCGGCGGCGATGAGGGCGTCGAGGTCGAGCTCGAGCACGCCGACGCGGCGCGGCAGATCGCGCTCGACGGCGACGGCGGGCAGCAGCTCGCCCGCGACACCGACCGGAACGTCGCCGGCCCAGAGCGCGGCCGTGCGACCCGGGTGCAGCGCGGGGTGCGCGCCCTGCTCGACGCGCAGCGCCGTGCCCGCGACGCCCGCGACGAGGTGCGCCGCGGCCAGGGCATCGGCGACGCCTCCGGGCTCGGCCGTCTGCCCGATGCCCCGCGGGCGGCGATCGCCGACGAGCAGGGCCGCCAGGTACCAGGGCTGGTTCGGGATGCTGTGCTCGAGGGCGTCGAGCACGGGCCCCTCGGGGCGGGCCTCGATGCCCGGCACCGCATCCACGCCGTAGGCGCGCCCGGCCTCGGGCTGGAAGACGTGCCCGATCTCGAACACGGCGAGGTCGGTGAGGCCGCGCGCGATGTTGCGGTGGGCGATCTTCGCGAGCCCCGGCAGGAGGCTGCGGCGCAGCTGCGCCTGGTCGCTGTCGAACGCGTTCGCGAGCGCGACGCTCGGGGCGTCGCCGTCGGTCAGGGCGACGTCGGCGAGCGAGACGAACGGGTACGCGAGAACCTCGGTGAAGCCCGCGGCGGCGAGCGCGTCGGCGACGGCGCGGCGCACCCGCTGCTCGCGGGTGAGACCGCGGCCCGGCGGGGCCACCGGCAGCTCAACAGGGATGCGGTCGTAGCCGACGATGCGCGCGACCTCCTCGGCGAGCGACGGCGCGTCGACGAGGTCGGGGCGCCAGCTCGGCGGGGTGACCTGCCAGCCGTCGGTCTGCACGTCGAGCCGGCAGCCGATCGCGGTGAGGGTGTCGGTGATCTCGTCGAGCGAGAAGTCGACGCCGATCAGGCGATCGACCGCGCCCTCGGGCAGGTGGATGGGCGCCGGCAGCACCGCGTCGATCCAGCGCGAGCCGAGGGTGTCGACGGTGCCGCCAGCGAGCTCGACCAGCAGGTCGACCACGCGCTGGGCCGCCGGCTCGGCGACCAGCGGGTCGACGCCGCGGGCGAAGCGGCGCGATGCCTCGCTCGGCAGCTTGTGGCGGCGCGAGGTGCGGGCGATCGAGACGGCCTCGAAGTGGGCGGCCTCGATGAGCACGTCGATGGTGCTCGCCGAGATCTCGGTGCTCGCCCCGCCCATGACGCCCGCCAGGCCGATCGGGCCCGACTCATCCGTGATGAGGAGGTCCTCGTCGTGCAGAGTGCGGGTCTGGCCGTCGAGCGTCTCGAGGGTCTCCCCCGGAGCGGCACGGCGAACCGTGATGCCGCCCTGCAGGGCGGCCAGGTCGTAGGCGTGGATGGGCTGGCCGAGCTCGAGCATCACGTAGTTGGTGATGTCGACGACGAGCGAGATCGAGCGGATGCCCGCGAGCTGCAGGCGGGAGGACATCCACGGCGGAGTCGGACGCGACTGGTCGATGCCGCGCACGACGCGCGTGACGAAGGCGTCGCAGCCCCGACGGCCGCGGATCGGCGCGCGGTCGTCGACGACGACGCGGAAGCCCTCGGCAGGGCTCGTCGGCAGCGCGGCGGGGTCGCGGAACACCGAGCCGGTCGAGTGCGAGTACTCGCGGGCGATGCCGCGGATCGACAGGGCGTACCCGCGGTCGGGGGTGACGTTGACCTCGACGGCGATGTCGTCGAGGCCGAGCAGGGCGATCGCGTCGGTGCCGACCTCCGGGTCGAGGCCGAGAGTGGTCAGGCGCAGGATGCCGTCGTGGTCGTCGCCGAGCCCCAGCTCGCGCGAACTCGCGATCATGCCGTCGGAGACGTGGCCGTAGGTCTTGCGCGCCGCGATGGGGAACGGCCCGGGCAGCACGGCGCCCGGCAGCGTGACGACGACCTTGTCGCCCACGTGGAAGTTGCGCGCGCCGCAGACGATGCCGCGCACCTCGCCGGGGCCCGTCTGCACCTGGCACCAGCGGATGGTCTTGCCGTTGGCCTGCGGCTCCTCGACGAACTCGAGCACCTGGCCGACCACGATCGGGCCGGTGAGGGCGGCCCCGTGGACGTCCTCCTCCTCGAGCCCCACCTTCACGAGGGCGGCGTGCAGCGCATCGGCGTCGGCGCGGGCATCGCCCGACGTCGGCACGTCGACGTGCTCACGGAGCCACGAGAGCGGAATACGCATCAGACCACCATTCCGAACTGCTGCGAGAAGCGCACATCGCCCTCGACCATGTCGCGCATGTCCTGCACCCCGTTGCGGAACATCAGCGTGCGCTCGATGCCCATGCCGAACGCGAAGCCCTGGTAGACCTCCGGGTCGATGCCGGCGGCACGCAGCACATTGGGGTTCACCATGCCGCAGCCGCCCCACTCGATCCAGCGCGGCCCGTCCTTGAAGGTCGGGTGCCAGACGTCGAGCTCGGCGCTCGGCTCGGTGAACGGGAAGTAGTTGGGGCGCAGACGGATGCGCGCGCCCTCGCCGATGACCGCGCGGGCGAGGTGCTCGAGGGTTCCGCGCAGGTGCGCCATCGTCAGGCCCTTGTCGATCGCGATGCCCTCGAGCTGGTGGAAGACCGGCGTGTGGGTCGCGTCGAGCTCGTCCTTGCGGAACACGCGGCCGGGCGACACGACGTAGAGCGGCACGCCGCGGTCGAGCAGCGAGCGCACCTGCACGGGGCTCGTCTGCGTGCGCAGCAGCAGGTGGCGCTCCTCCGGCTCGACGAAGAACGTGTCCTGCGTGCCGCGAGCAGGGTGATCGGCGTCCATGTTGAGGGCGTCGAAGTTGAACCACTCGTTCTCGAGCTCGGGGCCCTCCGCGACCTCCCACCCCATCGCGATGAAGATGTCGCTCATCTGCTCCATGAGGGTGCTGAGCGGGTGCCGGGCGCCCGGCAGCGAGCGGGGCGGGATGGCCGTGACGTCGATCGCCTCGGCGGCGAGCCGCGCGGTCTCCTCCGCCTCGGCCAGCTCGGCCTCGCGCGCAGCGAGTGCCTGCCCGACCTGCGCGCGCGCCCGCCCGACGAGGGCACCGAGGGCCGCCTTCTGATCCGCCGGCACGTCGCGCAGCGTCGCGTTGAGCGCCGCGAGCGGTGAGGCCTCCCCCGCGTGCGCAGACTTCGCGGCCTTGAGCTGAGCGGTGTCGCCCGCGGCGGCGATCGCCGCGAGCGCCGCCTCGACGGCAGCGGCGACGGCCGACTCGGAGATGACGGCGTTCGGGGAGTTCTCGGGGCTGGGCGGCACGAGAGTCGAGTTTAGTGCGGTGCGGCGGCGCCGCTCGCGCGCAGGGCGAACGCGCTCTCGTAGAGGCACACGGCAGCCGCGGTCGCCAGATTGAGCGACTCGGCCGCGCCGTAGATCGGCACGATCACGGCCCGATCGGCGAGCGCCAGCTGCTCGGGCTCGAGCCCGCGCGCCTCGTTGCCGAACAGCCAGGCCGTCGGGCCGTCGAGCAGCCCTTCCGAGCGCACGGCGAGCAGGTCGTCGCCCGAGATGTCGGCGGCGAGCACCCGCAGCCCCGCGGCACGCAGGCTGCGCAGCGTCGGCTCGAGGCCGACCCCGGTGACGACCGGCAGGTGGAACAGCGACCCGGTGGTGGCGCGCACCGCCTTCGGGTTGAAGACGTCGACGCTCGTGCCCGTGAGGATCACCGCATCGGCGCCCGCGGCATCGGCGACTCGGATGATCGTGCCCGCGTTGCCCGGATCCCGCACCTCCTCGAGCACCGCCACCAGCCGCGGCCGCGCGGCCAGGAGGTCGTCGAGCCCGACCGTGCGCTGGCGGCAGACCGCCACCACGCCCTGCGGGGTGACGGTGTCGGCGATGACCTCGAGCACCGCATCCGTGACCAGCTCGACCCGGACACCCGCGGACTCGGCGTCGCGCGGAAGGGAGGGATGCCGCTCCAGCGCCGCTCGCGTGCAGAACACCTCGACCACGCGGTCGGGGCAGTGGCGCAGGGCCTCGGCGACCGCCTGCGGTCCCTCCACGAGGAACAGCCCGGTCTCAGCCCGCTGATTCTTCTTGGCGAGCTTCGCCGCGGCGCGCACGCGGGGCGAGCGCGGGTTGTCGATCACGCGGCCATGCTAGCGAGGCGTGCATGAACCCCGGGTGAACGCGCGAACGCGGCGCGCCCCTCAGGAGCGCGCCGCGTTCGCGGGATGCGGACCGATGCCGCGGGCGGTGCTAGGCCGCGGTCTTCGGCGCCGAGGTGTCGGCCGGGAGGGCCTCCTTGGCGACCGTGACGAGCGCCGTGAAGGCCGCAGGCTCGTTCACGGCCAGCTCGGCGAGCATGCGGCGGTCGACCTCGACACCCGCCAGGCCGAGGCCCTGGATGAGGCGGTTGTAGGTCATGCCGTTCGCGCGCGCGGCGGCGTTGATGCGCTGGATCCAGAGGCGACGGAACTCGCCCTTCTTCGCGCGACGGTCGCGGTACGCGTAGACGAGCGAGTGGGTGACCTGCTCCTTCGCCTTGCGGTACAGGCGCGACCGCTGGCCGCGGTAGCCCTCGGCACGCTCGAGGATGACCCGACGCTTCTTCTGGGCGTTGACGGCCCGCTTGACTCTTGCCATTTCTTCAGTCCTTCAGATCGTGTCTCGGGCGTTACTTCTTGCCGATGAGCTTCTTGATGACCTTCGCGTCCTGCGGCGCGAGGACGACCTCGCGGTTCAGGCGGCGAGTGGTCTCGCTCGACTTCTTCTCCAGGTTGTGGCGCATGCCTGCGCCCTGCTTCATGACCTTGCCGGAGCCGGTCAGCTTGAAGCGCTTCTTGGCACCGGAGTGCGTCTTCTGCTTGGGCATTGCTTCCTCGTTTCTCGTGGTCGGGGTGCGAGACGCTAGGCGTCTGCGGGAGTCTCGGTCTTCGGTGCTGCGGCCTTCGGTGCAGCGGCCTTCGGTGCTGCGGTCTTGGGCGCAGCGGGCTTCTTCGCCGCTGGCTTCGGCGCCGCGGGCTTCTCAGCCGCGGGCTTCTCGGCGGCCACGGGGGCCTCGTCGGCCGCCGGCTTCTCTGCCGCCGGCTCCTCGGCTGCGGGCGCGGCCGCGGGCTGCTTCTCAGCGGCCTCGGCCTCCTTGCGCGCGGCCTTTGACGCGGCACGCTGGGCCATCTGCTCGGCCTTGGCGTCGGCCTTGTTGCGCAGCGGCCCGATGATCATCACCATGTTGCGACCGTCGATCGTCGGCGTCGACTCGACCGTGCCGAACTCGGCGACGTCCTCCGCGAAGCGCTGCAGCAGACGCACACCCAACTCGGGGCGCGACTGCTCGCGGCCGCGGAACAGGATCATGGCTTTGACCTTGTCGCCCGCCTGCAGGAAGCCCTCGGCGCGCTTGCGCTTGGTCTCGTAGTCGTGCTTGTCGATCTTCAGGCGGAAGCGCACCTCCTTGAGGATGGTGTTCGCCTGGTTGCGACGCGCCTCCTTGGCCTTCTGCGCCGCCTCGTACTTGAACTTGCCGTAGTCCATGATCTTCACCACGGGCGGCTTCGAGTTCGGGGCGACCTCGACGAGATCGAGGTCGGCCTCCTGCGCCAGGCGCAGGGCAACCTCGATCTTGACGACTCCGACCTGCTCTCCGCCAGGGCCGACGAGGCGGACCTCGGGCACTCGGATGCGGTCGTTCGTTCTCGGTTCGCTGATGCGATTCTCCTCTGTCGTGATCCGGTCGGATCCCTGATGATTCCGTCGGAGAGCGGGAGAACGCACCGCTGGTCGCAGACCAGCACCACCCTCGGACCTCGCGCGGCACGAAGCCGACGAGCGGGGTGATTCGACCCGGTAACCTGGGAGCGGTCAAGCGCGGGTGGGAGGTTCCTCCACTTTCCTTCCGGGGTTCAGGCCCCGGAGCCCGCACAAGACTAGCAGGAGTGCAGCGCTTGCGGTACGACGGGCCCCGTCGTCCCCCGCCGCACCACGACCGGGAAGGCCCCATGAGCGACTCCACCCCCGACCTCGCCCGCGACATCGCCGACGTGCCCGCCGTCGAGATCATCAACACGGTGGCGGTTCATCTGCTGTCGGCGGCCGCCGTGAAGTGCGGCCTCGCCGAGAACGGCGAGGAGGAGATGGACCTCGCCGAGGCGCGCAAGCTCATCACCGCGCTGGCCGGCCTGATCACCGCGGCCGCCCCCGAGCTGGGCGATCACCACGCCCGCGTGCTGCGCGACGGACTGCGGTCGGTGCAGCTCGCCTTCCGCGAGGCCTCGCCCTTCCCCGACGCTCCCGGTCAGGGCCCCGGCGAGAAGTACACCGGTCCGGTCAGCTAGGCCGCGGCGCCGCGCACCGGCTGCACCGTCAGCGCGTCGATGCGCTCGGCGACCGTGGCATCGGCGGCCCAGGCCTGGCTCAGCGCGGCGATAATCGCCCGCAGCCGCTCGGGCGGGGTCTCGTCGCCGATGCCGAGACGCACGATGACCTCGGGCGCCTCTCCCCTGCCCTGCGGATCGCCGGCGAGCAGCGTGACCGCCCAGATCTCGGGATGCGCCGCCGCCGGCCGCGCGACCGCCTCGAGTAC
>JAIXXG010000102.1 GCA_027490915.1 Microbacteriaceae bacterium | reverse complement strand
TCGCCTACCTCGCCAACGGCCTCGGCTTCGCCGATGCTCTGGCGATCGGGCCCTGGGGCGGTGTCTACGGCACGCCCGTGTACCTCACGCAGCCCACCTGCGTCACCGACGCGGTGTACGACGACCTCATCCTGGGCCTGTTCAACGGCGCGACGCTCGTCGGCGGAACCGGTGTGCTCAGCAGCGAGGTCGAGACCCTGCAGTCGTGCACGGTCTTCTGAGCGGCAGCTCGCTCTAGCACCTCGCGAGGGCGCGAGTCGACCATTCCTCACCCCCAGAACGAGGGATGCTCGGCTCGCGCCGAGACGGGTTAGCGTCGAGTCGTCGTCGCGGTGAAGCGGTGGCACCACTTCGACTTGAAAGGCCTCGCCGTGCTCGTCTCCGCCCGGCGCGCGTCTGCGCGCTCCCGTCTCGCCGCCCTGCTGCTCGCCGCCGCCGTCGCGGCGCCGCTCGCGCTCAGCACGCCCGCCGTCGCCGCGCGCGAGCCGGAGGTGCCCGTCGCTCCGCTCACCGAGGCGCAGGCGCAGCAGGCGACCGAGGCCGAGAACGCGCGCCTCGTCTACGAGGATGCACCGCAGCTCAGCCCGGCCACGACGGCGACCGTCACCGGCGTGCTGCAGACGATGGAGCTCGACGGCTCGGGCCCGTACCCCGCGACGAGCGGCAACAGCTTCGTGCGCTTCTGGCTCTGGGATGACACGGAGCAGCTGTGGGTGTGGCAGGTCGACGTCACCTCGTTCGACGGCACCGGCGCCTTCACCGCCTCGGGCCTCACGCCCGGCGACTACCGCGTCGAGTTCGTGAGCTTCAGCTCGAGCGTGCCGATGCGGGAGTACTGGCAGAACAAGCCGTTCTTCATCGCCTCTGACACGCTGACTATCGTGGCCAACACGGTTGTTGATCTGTTCACCGTCCGCCTCGACCCCGTCTTCCCCGACTTCTTCCGCATCTCGGGCGACAGCCGCTACACCACGGCGATCGCGATCTCACAGAGCATCATCGAGCCGGAGCAGACCGCGCCGGTCGTCTACCTGGTCACCGGCACGAGCTACGCCGACGCGCTGTCGGCCGGGCCCGCGGCGGCGCGGGGCGGCGGCGTCATGCTGCTGACCACGCCCACGGTTCTTCCGGCGGCGGTCGCGGTCGAGCTCGCGCGTCTCGAACCCGCGCGCGTGGTCATCGTCGGCGGGCCCTCGGTTATCGCTCCCGCGGTCGAGCAGGCCGTCGTGACGGCGGTCGGGCCCTCGGCCTCCGTCGAGCGCATCTACGGCGCCGACCGCTACGCCACCTCGCGCCTCATCGTCGCCGACGCGTTCGGCGAGGGCGTGCCGCACCTGTTCATCGCGACCGGCCGCAACTTCCCCGACGCGCTCGCGGCGGGCCCGGCCGCGGCCCGACTCGGCGGCGCCGTGCTGCTCATCGACGGCAGCCTGGCCACCACCGACGCCGCGACCCGCACGCTCATCACCGAGCTCGGCCTGCCTGATCTGCACCTCGCGGGCGGCACCGGCGCGATCTCGACCGGAGCCGCCGCGTCGCTCACCACGCACCTCGGCGCGAGCGGAACGGTCACCCGGTACGCCGGCGCCAACCGCTACGACACCGCGCTCATCATGAACGGCGAGGTCTTCGGCGGCCTCGGCGCCGACTTCGCCTTCCTCGCCACCGGAACGGGCTTCGCCGACGCGCTCGCGGGCGGTCCGCTCGCCGCAGCGTTCGACGGCCCGCTCTACCTGTCGAGCCCGGTCTGCCTGCGCGACGACGAGTACATCGACATGATCCTGCTGCTCGTCAAGCAGGTCTACGGCCTCGGTGGCACGGGCGCGCTGAGCGACCGTGTGCTCTACGGCGACAACTGCTGAGCATCGCTAGGCGACAGCGCCTCGGGCGGGTTATCCTCGCCCGAGGCGCTCTCGCTTTTGCGCGCTGACCCGACACCCGAAGGACACCGGATGCCCTCCGCGCGCCGCGCCCCGCTCGCCCTGTTGACCGCTCTCGCCCTGGTGCTCGGCCTGGCGGTCAGTCCGTCGCAGGCTCCGGCCGCTCAGGCCAGCACCACGGTTCCCGTCACCGTGACCGTGCTCGACCCCAACGGTGAACCCTTCACTACTGGCGCACCGGGGGAGTACCTCGAGGTTCGACTGGTGCCGATCGTGTCAGGGTCCACTGTGACCGTCGCCGTGGGTGCGAACGGAGTCGCCACGGTGAACGCCGCTCCGGGCACGCACAACCTCCAGCTGACATACACGGGTCGGCAGAACGTGCTCGATGGTTGGGGGGTGGGCTTCGCCGATCGCACCGGAAGCACTGTGTACACCGTCACCGCCGACGGGCCCAACTCGATCACCGGGCAGTTCCGAGCCGGAGGCATCATCTCTGGTTCCGCAACCGGCGAGGACGTAAGTTTGTCCTCTCTCTCCGTCAGCGTGTTTCGCAACGGTTGGCCCTGGGACCAGGGTGAACACGAGTACTGGTTCGATGCCGAAACCCAGCGATACACGATCACTCGACTTCCTCCTGGCAACTATCGTGTGCTGGTCCAAGGCAGCGGCGCCGGCGCAGTGTCGCTCGTCGGAGAGTGGATTGGCGGCGTGCTCAACACGCCAATGATCGGGGGACTCGCTCCGGGCGGAACTCCAAGTCAAGCTGGCGAGTCGGTGACGGTATCGTCGGGCTCAGCGGTCGAGGTTCCCCCTCTCAGCCTTGAGAGGATGAGCATGATCAGGGGTACGATCACGTGGCCAGGCACCGCTCCAGACTTTTTCTCGCGGTCGGCGCGCGTATACCTCGACGGGGTCTACCAAGGAGAAATCAGCGTTGGTAGCGGGAGCTACCGCATTCTCGATGCAGCGCGGTTCGACGGTGACTGGACGGTATGTGTCCCCGCAGCCGCGCGCTTCAACAGCTATCGGTGGGCTGAGTCGTGCTGGAGCCCTGACGGCGCCGCATCGAGGGCCGAGGCGGCGCCTATCTCCGCGGTGTCGAAGACGGTGCTCTCCGGATTCGACATTGACGTGGCGGCGGGAGGCGGCGTCTACTACGAGGTGCTGATCGACCTCGACGGCGCAGGGGGCGCATCTCCGTTCCCAGCACCTGACGCCGAGCTCGTCCTTTACCGCTTGAGTGCTGACGGACAACGGCTTGATCAGTATGCGAGCACACGCGCTAGCGGGTTTGTCGGGGCAGGGCCGGTACTGCCCGGCACGTATGCGGTGCAGTTCGTCGACTGGGAACATCCTGAGGTCGGGCGAACGTGGCTAACGCGATTCGGGACGACGTCCACCACGCTCGATATTGAGGACCTCATCACGATCGAAGCAGGGCCGAATGCGGAACAGACCGTGGTGCTCCGACCATACGCTCGGCGCTTCGACCGCATCTTCGGGAGCGATCGGTTCTCGACGGCGGTGGCCGTCTCACGGGAGACGATCGGTGACGACCAGACGCCTGCCAGCGTCGTGTACGTCGCGAACGGCCTGAACTATCCGGATGCCCTCTCCGCCGGCCCCATCGCGGCCCAGCAGGGCGGCGCGATGCTCATGGTCGGTCCGACGACGATTCCCGCGAGCGTGCGCGCCGAGCTGCAGCGTCTCGCGCCCGAGCGCATCGTGATCGTCGGCGGCACGGGCGCGGTGTCTGCGGCGGTCGAGGCAGATCTGCGGCAGTACGTCGACGGCGATGGTACGCGCGTGACGCGCGTCAGTGGCGCCGATCGCTATGCCGTCTCACGCTCGCTCATCGGCCAGTCGTTCGCCGGGCAGACGGGCATGACCCTCTTCATCGCAACGGGGCGCAACTACCCCGATGCGTTGGCGGCGGGGCCGGCGGCGGCCGCTCTCGGCGGAGCCGTGCTGCTCGTCAACGGTGCGGCGACGACGATCGACACGCCGACACGGCAGCTGATCGACGCGCTCCAGCCCTCCGAGATCGTCATCGTGGGTGGTTCCGGAGTCGTGAGCAACGGCATCGCCTCGTCGCTCGTCGCCCGGTACGGCGAGAACAACGTCTTCCGCGTTCCCGGAACTGACCGCTACTCGGGCGCGGCGAACCTCAATACCGCTGTGTTCGCCGAGTCGACGCTCGCCTTCGTCGCCACCGGCACCTCGTTCGCCGATGCCCTGGCGGGGGGCGTGCTTGCGGGCCAGTTGAGCGCGCCGCTCTATCTGACCCTTCCGCAGTGCATCCCGCCGGTGACGCACGCTGCCATGAACGCGACGCGGTCGTCCTTCGCGACGATCTTCGGGGGCACCGGGGCGGTCTCGGCCGCGGTGGAGCGGGGAACCGTGTGCGGCGCGCGCAGCAGTGATGCGCCCGCCTCGATCCCGGCGCCCGGCAGCCGGGCCGAGCGTCAGGCTGACGCGGAGATCGAGCGCCTGCGCGAGGCGCTCGATCGCGGGTGAGCCTCGCTGCCCCTAGTGCATCTGCGGGGGTGCGAGGGATGCTGGGCCTGAGCATCCTCGCCCCCCGGTGTATTCGGGGAGTCGTGCGGGAGGAGTCAGGGGGCAGGTCGAGGTAGTGCGTAACCGCTGAGTGCGAGATATCGTCACTGTGAGGCGTCGGCTGCTGCTCGCGTCCGTCTTCCGACCATCGAGGAGTCCGAGTGCCGAACGCCCGCCGCGCCCTGTCCCCCGTTCGATCGGCGATCGCACTCGTCATTGCCCTGGGGCTGTCGGCAAGTTTCAGCGTCACTCCTCTTGGCGGCGCCGGTGCTTCAGAGCTCGACGACGGTGTTCAGGGTGATTCGCCGCGCGGTGAGATCCAGTTCGGCGGCTTCGATGCTCCGGCGCCGCCCGCCGCCACCAGGTTCGATGGGGCTGGTACGACAGCCGCACCGACTGGCGTGATCAGCGGTCGGCTGCAAGCGACGGATGGCGTCACAACGGGCACACCAGAGGCGGTCGAGTTGCGCCGGTGGCAACGGAGCCCCGTTGACGGCGAGTGGTACGTCTCCATCACGTCCTTCTCCATGGCTGAAGACGGTACGTTCACAATCACCCAGCGCGTCGACCCCGGGGAGTACCGCTTCGAAGCGCGGTTCGTCTACAACGGGATACCCGGAAAGGTCTACTGGCCAGGTACCGACTTCTTCCCTGAAGCCGACAGTTACACCCTCGTCGACGGTGAGCCGCTCACCCTGCCGACCGCGACAGGCGTTGCCTCCTGGCCGGCCTTTGACCGCATCGCCGGTGTCGACCGGTTCGACACGTCGGCAGCACTGTCGCGTGAGGTGATCCCTGACGGGGAGCGTGCCCCCGTGGTTTATCTCGTGAACGGCACTGGCTTTGCTGACGCGCTCTCGGCGGGCCCGGCTGCTGCTGCTCGCGGGGGCGTACTGCTCCTCACCGGCCGCAATAGCATTCCTGCGCCGATCCAGTCGGAGCTCGAACGCATTGATCCCCTCGAGATCATCATTGTCGGCGGGACGGGTGCCGTGTCGTCCGCGGTCGAGATCGCGGCGCGCGCCTACGTCGATGACCCCGGCGATGTGCGTCGCCTTGCCGGGTCGGACCGTTATGCGACGTCGCTCGCAGTGGTTACTGATGCCTTGGCCAGCCAGCCCGCGAACACCCCGATCTGGATAGCGACAGGCCGAACCTTCCCTGACGCCCTGGCCGCTGGTCCCGCGGCGGCTCACCTCGATGGACAGGTACTTCTCATCGATGGCGCGTCGATAGGAGTGTCCGCTCCGGTAATGGCGCTGCTCAAGAGCCACCGGCCGACATACATCACCGTCGTGGGAGGGCCTGGAGCGGTAACGGAAGGGGCCTACCAGAGAATCTTCATCGAACTCCAGGCGCTCTACACACCGTCCGGGCAACGACTCGCTGGACGTGACCGCTACGAAACGGCCGAGGCGATCAACGACTGGGCGTTCGAATGGTCAGGTTTCGACGTCGCCTACATCGCAACCGGCACAGGGTTCGCCGACGCCTTGGCGGGCAGCACGACTGCGGCGGCAGCGCGGGCACCGATCTACCTGTCACGCCCGAGTTGCCTGAGCGTGTCAACATACGAAGAACTGGTCGCGAAGTGGTCGCGGGTTGCCATCGCCATCGGAGGCACCGGTGCGCTCAGCGATCGCGTTCTCTACGGTGATCTCTGCTGAAGCCCCGCGTGCACGTCGATGCTCGGCCTGAGCATCCCTCGCGCCCTTAGCGCTTTCTGCGGCGCGTCGCAACTCTCATTGCACGCTTGAGCCTCTTACTATCCGCGACTTGACGCGGGCGAATTACACGAGTGTAATTGGGGCATCCCGCGCAACGGGGGTCGTGCGGGGGGAGGAGTGAGTCGAATGAGCGAGTACCGGAACACCGTTCCCGGCGACTGGTTCGTCGACCCCGTCCGCCTCGGTGTTCCGGGGGTGCGTCGGGTGCGCGACACCGACGACGACGCCCTCGCCTGGCAGGCCGACGCCCTCTGCGCGCAGACCGACCCCGAGGCCTTCTTCCCCGAGAAGGGCGGCTCGACCCGCGACGCGAAGAAGATCTGCGCGTCGTGCGAGGTCAAGTCGGAGTGCCTCGAGTACGCCCTGCAGAACGACGAGCGCTTCGGCATCTGGGGCGGTCTGAGCGAGCGCGAGCGGCGCAAGCTGCGTCGGCGCGCGTGACCCGCCCGCCGATCTCCGCCGCCTAGCGTCGACGCCGTTTAGGGTCGAGAGGGTGCAGCCCCGAGTCATCGCGATCGTCGCCGCCCGGCGCGGCGGACCGGTTCTGCAGCAGACCCTGGATGCCCTCGCCCAGCAGTCCCGCCGCCCCGACCTGCTCGTGGTCGTCGACGCCGCGGGCGGCGCTGCCGCCGGCGCCGACGCCGTGACCGCGCAGCTCGCCGCCGCGAACCCCACCCAGTTCATCACCGCCGGGTCGGGCCTCGGATTCGGCGAGCTCGTGCACCGCGCCCTCGGTGCCCTGCCGGCCGCCGAGCCGACGAGCTCGCCCTACGGCGGCGTCGACGAGTGGCTCTGGCTGCTGCGGCACGACACGGTGCCCGACCCGCGCGCGCTCGAGCGTCTGCTCGCCGCAGTCGAGATCGCGCCCTCCGTGGCGGTGGCGGGGCCCAAGCAGCTCGAGGCCGAGCATCCCACGGTCATCGCCGGCTACGGCGAGACGCTCACGCGCCTCGGCGCCTCGATCGCGATCGCCGAGCGCGAGCTCGACCAGGCCCAGCACGACCGCACGAGCGATGTGCTCGCGGTGGGCGAGGCGGCGATGCTTGTGCGGCGCACGGTGTTCGCGGCGGTCGACGGCTTCGACCCGGCGCTGCCGTCGGTGGATGCGGCGCTCGACCTCTGCGTGCGCATCCGCCTCGCCGGCCACCGGGTCGTGGGGGTGCCCCAGGCGCGGGTCTTCGTGCACGAGAGCAGCGCGCAGGCCGCGCGAGCCGGAGCCGGCCGAACGCCCTCCGACCGCGTGCTCGCGCGCCTGCGCCGCACGGCGCAGCTGCACCGCCGGCTCGTCTATGCCCCGCCGCTCGCCGTGCCGCTGCACTGGCTGAGCCTGCTGCCTCTGGCGGTCGGGCGGGCGCTCGGGCAGCTGCTGCGCAAGCAGCCCGGTCGGGTGGGCGGCGAGTTCGCCGCGGCTCTCGCCGTGGCGTTCTCGGGCGGCGCGGTGCCGAGCGCGCGGCGCCGGCTCGCTCGCTCGCGCACGATGGGGTGGGCGGCGATCGCCCCGCTGCGCATGCCGCCCGACGAGGTGCGCCGCCGCCGCGCGGTCGCACGCGATGCGACGCTCGCGGCGGGGGAGGACGACCGGCCGCCGCGCCCCGCGTTCCTGCCGGGCGGCGCGTGGCTCGTTGCCTTCGCGGCTGTCGTCGGTGCCGTCGCGTTCGCCCCCCTGCTCGGAGCCCCCGCCCTGCTCGGCGGCGCCCTCGCGCCGCTCGCTCCCGACGCCGCCGCGCTGCTCGAGCAGCTGCGGTGGTCGCCCGAGGGTGCGGCCGACCCCTTCGCCTTCGTGCTCGCGGGGCTCGGTGCTCTCACGGCCTGGCAGCCGTCCCTCGCGCTCGGGGTGCTGTGGGTGGCGGCGCTGCCGCTCGCGGCGCTGGGCGGCTGGTGGGCGGCCGCGGCGCTGGTGCGGCATCCGGGACCGGCGGCGGTCGCCGCCCTGCTGTGGGCCTTCTCGCCCACGCTGCTCTCGGCGCTCGCGAACGGACGCCCCGCCGCCGTCATCGCGCACCTGGCGCTGCCCCTGCTCGTCATCGCGGCCGCCCGCGCCCCCCGCTCGTGGAGCGCCACCGCCGTCGCCGGCCTCACCGCCGCCGTCGTGGTCGCGAGCGCGCCCGCCCTGCTTCCCGCCCTGGTGATCGCCTGGGTCGTGTGGATGCTCGCCCACCCGCGCCGCATCGGCCGACTGCTGACGCTCATCGTGCCGACGGCCGCACTGCTCGGGCCGCTCGCCTGGCAGCAGCTGCAGCGCGGCACCCCGCTCGGGCTGCTCGCCGACCCCGGATTGCCCGTCGCCCCGCCGGCAGCGTCGCCGACGGGCATCCTGCTCGGCTGGCCCGACCTGTCGCTCGCGCTGGGGCCGCTCGCGGCGCTCGCGCCCGACGCCGCGCCGCTCGCCCCCGCGCCGCTCGCCGTGCTCGTGCTCGCTGCGCTCGCGCTGCCCGCGGTGCTCGTCGCCCTGCTCGCGCTCGCGCTGCCGACCGCGCGGACGGCCGTGCTGCCGCTCGTACTCGCGGCCACCGGCATCGCCACGGCGTGGGCGGTCGCGGGCATCGCCGTCGCGGTCGCCGACGGCGCCGCCGTGCCGCTCGACGTGGGCCCGGCCCTCAGCCTCGCCGCGCTCGGCATCGCGCTCGCCGCCGCGGTCGGGCTCGACGGCATCCGCACGCCGGCCGCGCAGCGTCGCGTCGCGAGCTACGGGCCCGAGCCGCGCGGCCCGCGCAGGCTCGCGACCGCCCTCGGGCTCGTGCTCGTCGTGCTCGCCTTGACGGCCGCCGCCCCCGTGCTCGCGGCGACGCTAACCGGCTCGAGCGCCGTGCGGGCCGGCGAGCCGCGCACCCTGCCGGCGATTGTCGCCGCCGAGGCGCAGAGCGACCCGACGATCGGCACGCTCGTACTGCGGCCCGTTGTCGCCCCGCCGAGTGCGACCGAGAGCGCCGGCACGCCGGCGGTGAGCGCGCGCATCGACCGCGGAGCCGGACGCACGCTCATCGCGCAGCGCACCCTCGTCACGACGGGAGCCTTCACCGAGACGGTGCGCAGCGAGGGCCCGTACGCGGCCGCAGAGATCGCGACCCTCGCCGCCAACCTCGTCGCGCCCAGTGGCGCCGACAGCGCCGACGGGCTCGTCTCGCGCCACGTGCGGTTCGTGCTGCTCGAGCAGTCGGGCCCGGGTGTCGATCCGGCGATCGTCTCCGACATGGTCGCCGCCCTCGACGGCAACCCGGCGCTCGCTCCGGTCGGCGACACCGACACCGGGCGGCTCTGGCGCGTGGTGGCCGACGACGAGGTGCACCTGCTTGCTGCCGACCCGTGGCCGGGCAGCGGGGTGGTGCTCGGGGTGCAGCTGAGCATCCTGGCCCTCACCCTGCTGCTGGCGGTGCCGACGAGCTTCCGCCCCCGGCGCCCGGCCGAGCCGACCGAGGCCGAGGGGCCGACCGCGACCTTCGAGGCGGAGGGTGATGATGACTGACCCGACCCCTGAGCTCGGAGCAACGACGGAGACAGAGCTGTTCCACACCCCCACCTCGGCCGAGGAGGGTCTGGAACCCGCGCGTCTCCGTCGTTCGTCCGGGGCACGGGTGGGGGCGGCCCTCGGCCGGGCAGGCCTCGCGCTCGGCGCCGCCGCGGCCGCCGCGGCCCTCGCCGCCGGCGTGCTCCTCATCCCGAGCCCGAGCATCACGGCTGCGGTGCCCGCGGTGCCCGTCACACCCGACCGGGCCGACCAGTCGCTCGTCTGCGCCGGCGGGGCTCTCGGACTCACGCGCGGCGCCGACCCGCAGCTGACCGTCGTCGCCGACCCGCGCCGCGTCGCCACGGGTGCGGGGCTCGTCGAGTCGACGGCCGCGGCGAGCGACGCGATCGACGGCGCGGCCACCGTGGTCACCCTGCCGCGCGAGGCCCCCGGCGACCTGCTGGCCGCCGCCGAGTCGCTGCGCCCCCGCACCCCCGACGTGAGCGGGCTCGCCGCCGCCGAGTGCATCGCCCCGGCCCGCACGGCGTGGCTCGTGGGCGGAGCGACGACGGTCGGCCGCACCACCTGGGTCGTGCTGACCAACGCCGACGCGGTCGACGCTGTCGTCGACCTCGCGCTGTGGGGCGAGAACGGCCCGATCGAGGCGCTCGGCACGACCGGCATCATCGTCGCGCCGGGCGAGCAGCGCATCGTGCCGCTCGCGGGGCTCGCCGTCGACGAGCCCTCGCCCGTCGTGCGCGTCACGAGCTCAGGCGGCTCGGTCGCCGCCACCCTGCAGACCTCGATCGTGCGCGGCCTCGACCCCGACGGCGTGAGCGTGATCACCCCGATCGCCGCTCCGGCGACGAGCCACGTCATCCCGGCCCTGCCCGTGATCGGCCTCGAGACCGCTCTCGAGCGCTTCAGCGTCGACGGCGGCGCCGACGCGCTGACGGCGGTGCGGATGCTCGCCCCGGGAGACACGCCCGCCGAGGTCACCGTGACCCTCGTGCCGCAGCAGGGCGGGCTCGGGCTCAGCACGCAGGCCACGCTCGACCCCGGGGTGGTGCTCGATCTGCCGTTCACCGAGCTGGCCGACGGCGAGTACGCGGTGGTCGTCGAGGCGAGTCAGCCGATCGTGGTCGCGGGCCGCACGAGCGTGGCCAGTGCGGCTGCCGGCACCGGCGCGGCCGACGGTGCCGCCCCGGCCGACGTCGAATGGTTCAGCCCCGCCGCAGCTCTCGCCGCCGGCAGCGAGGCGGTGGTGGCGGTCGCGCCCGTGCCCGGCGGCGTGACGGCGGCCGTGCACCTGTTCGCGCCCGCGGGCGCCGAGGTCGAGCTCGACGGGGTCGCGGTGAGCGTGCCCCCGGGTGCGGTGGTCGTGGTGCCGGCGGCGAGCGACGCGGGCCTGCGCATCCGCACCACCGGCGCCCTGCACGTCAGCGTGACGTACCGGGGCGATGGCCTGCTCGCCGGGTCGCGTGCTGCCCCGCCGCCCGCGGCGAGCGGCGCGGTGCTCGTGCTGCCGAACTGACGCTGGCAGCGCTCCGAGCGCTCGAAGGGCTCGACGGGCTCGACGCGCTAGTGGTGCCGAAAGCGGTCGGGCGCGAGCTCCCACGGGTCTTTGCCGATGAGCTCGCCGACCGCGCGGAACACGCAGCTCTCGACCATCAGCCGCCGGTGCCAGTCGTCGTCGCGGTGCAGCCGGCTCATGCGCTCGATCGGGATGCGGAACAGCACCACGCGATGCCGCTCGGGCTCGACGCGCCAGCGCGCGACACCCTTGACGGTCAGCGGCTGATCGGGCATCGGCGCGACGTCGAGCTGCAGGTTGGCGAGCTCGACCGGCCACAGGTCGACGAGGTACTCGGCGGTCGACTGCACCGTGGTGTCGAAGAGGTCGCGCCGCGTGTGGATGAGCGGCAGATGCAGGCCCGTGATCGGCGATCGACCCGCGCGCCCGTGCCGCGCCCGCGCCCGCGCGGAGGGAACCGCTGCACGCCGTCGATCTGCTCGAGCCACGCGCTCAGCCTACCCGCGGCGCGTCGGGCGACCGCCGTATGCTGGCTCTCACGATGACCGCTCGACCGTGCAGCAAGGTCGCGTGCGGGGCGCCGGCCGCCCGCACGCTCACCTACGTGTATGCCGATTCGATGGCGGTGCTGGGCCCGCTGAGCGCCCGGCGCGAGCCGCACAGCTACGACCTGTGCGAGCGGCACTCCGAGCGGCTGTCGGCCCCGAACGGCTGGCAGATCGTGCGCTACAGCGCGCTCGGCGAGGTCGGCTGACCGCAGCCCGAACGCAGGGCTGCTGGTCCGCGCCACCCCCGCTCGCGGGACTCCCCGGGCCCCGCCCCACCGGGTACGGTTGTGCGGTGACGACAGCACCCGATCTCTCCACGTTCATCAAGGCCTACGACGTGCGCGGCCTCGTCGGCTCGCAGCTGACCGAGCCGGTCGTCGAGGCTCTCGGCGCAGCCTTCGCCGACGAGATGCGCGGCGAAGGCGGGTCGGGCACACAGCTCGCGGTCGGCCACGACATGCGCGACAGCTCGCCCGGCTTCGCGGCCGCCTTCGCCCGTGGCGCGCAGGCGCGGGGCGCATCCGTCGTCATGCTCGGCCTGTGCTCGACCGACCAGACCTACTTCGCGAGCGGCCGGTACGGCCTGCCCGCCGCCATGTTCACGGCCAGCCACAACCCGGCCACCTACAACGGCATCAAGTTCTGCCGCGCCGGAGCCCAGGGCATCAGCCTCGACACGGGCCTCGGCGCCATCCGCGACCGCGCCCAGGCCTACCTCGACGCCGGGTCGATTCCGGCCACGGATGCCCCGGGCACGGTCGAGCACCGCGACACGCTCGCCGCCTACGCCGCGTACCTGCGCGAGCTCGTCGACCTGTCGAGCGTTCGCCCCCTGCGCGTGGTGGTGGATGCCGGCAACGGCATGGGCGGGCTCACCGTGCCCGCCGTGCTCGGCACGGCCGCGGGTCTGCCCGCCCTGCCGCTCGAGATCATCCCGCTCTACTTCGAGCTCGACGGCACCTTCCCCAACCACGAGGCGAACCCGCTCGAGCCGGCCAACCTCGTCGACCTGCAGAAGGCGGTCGTGGCGCACGGCGCCGACCTGGGCCTGGCCTTCGACGGCGACGCCGACCGCTGCTTCGTCGTCGACGAGCTCGGCCAGCCGGTGACGCCGAGCGCGGTGGCGGCGATCGTCGCCCTGCGCGAGATCTCGCGCGTGCGTGCCGCGGGCGAGACCGGCGAGATCGTCGTGCTGCACAACCTCATCACCTCGCGCATCGTGCCCGAGACGATCACGGGTGCGGGCGCGCGGGCGGTGCGCACCAAGGTCGGCCACTCGCTCATCAAAGACGTCATGCACGAGACCGGTGCGATCTTCGGCGGCGAGCACTCGGCGCACTACTACTTCCGCGACTTCTGGGGCGCCGACAACGGGATGCTCGCGGCCATGCACCTCATCGCCCAGTTCGGGCAGTACGACGGGCCGCTCTCGGCGCTCGCCGCCGAGTTCACCCCCTACACGGCCAGCGGCGAGATCAACTCGACGGTCACCGACGTGCCCGCCGCCTACACGCGCATCGTCGAGGCGTTCACGGCGCGCGGCACGGTCGACGAGCTCGACGGCCTCACCTTCAGCGGCGGCCCGGCCGACGACTGGTGGTGGTTCACCGTGCGCCCCTCGAACACCGAGCCCCTGTTGCGTCTGAACGCCGAGGCCGCGCGGCCCGAGACGATGGCCGCGCTCCGCGACGAGGTGCTCGCCCTCATCCGCGCATAGCGCGGCGCGGCACCGCAGCCAGCGCACCTGAGTGATCGCGGTCCAGCCTGCAGCAGAAAACGCACCGAAACCCAATCGCGCCACTCGCTCAGTGATGCGGCGCTTTGCCAACTGGCTCCTGTACTTGGGTATGGTTCGTTCGAAGGGGGTTCTGAGCATGTCCACGACGCATGGCGGCCGAGTGCTCCTGCCCGTTGCCGTGTTGCTGGGCCTCATTAGCGGCTGCGCAGCGCAACCCGAGTTCCGACCACCCATCGGCTGGGGCGATGCTCTGCTACAGATTCCAGGTCAGCTCTTCGAGAACAACAAGATCGACGCCGCGCTCACCTTGTTTGAGGACGGAACCGGTGTGGTCGTCGACTTTCCGGTCGGCACCAGGGGTGGAGGAGGCGAGCAGGCCACCTGCCTTGAGGTCGAGGGAGACGAACTCTACTCGGGCGCTGTTCAGTGGCGCAGCGTAAGCCAAGAAGAAATTGAAGTGCGATTCGACGATTCAACGATTCCACTGTTCTCGGGCCCGTCGAAGTTTGGTGACCAAAACTGGAGTGAGCTGGTTATTCGAGAGTGCAGAGTACCTGCCCGCCAGTGGTGGCTGTATGTAACCTGTGGCGAACCAGGAAGCGGTGTATGGACTTATGGGCGCTGCGAGGATCGCCCGTCATGATCTGCCCCGGGTTCCGTGGGGCGTTTCGACCTGATCGACTCGAGGAAACCGGGCCAGTCAGCCGCGTGCCTTCACGCCCACGATCGGCAGCAGCGAGCATCCCCATACCCGGCAGAAATCCAGCCCGTTGCCTGCGAGAATGAGGGCATGAGCATCCACACGCCCGCGCGCCCCGCCCTCGATGTCGACGTCGTCAACGGTGTCGCCCACAAGGTGCGCGACCTCGCGCTGGCCGAGGCCGGCCGTCACCAGATCCGCCTGGCCGAGCACGAGATGCCGGGCCTCATGGCGCTGCGGGAGGAGTTCGGGCCGCACCAGCCGCTCGCCGGCCAGCGCATCGCCGGCTCGCTGCACATGACCGTGCAGACGGCGGTGCTCATCGAGACCCTGCGGGCCCTCGGCGCCGACGTGCGCTGGGCCAGCTGCAACATCTTCTCGACGCAAGACGAGGCGGCCGCCGCGGTCGTCGTCGGCACCACCGGCACGGTCGAGCGCCCCGAGGGCACCCCCGTCTTCGCCTGGAAGGGCGAGACGCTCGAGGAGTACTGGTGGGCCACCCAGCAGATCTTCGACTTCGGCGTCGACGAGGCCGGTGAGCCGGTTGGTCCGACCATGATTCTCGACGACGGTGGTGACGCCACCCTGCTCGTGCACAAGGGCGTCGAGTTCGAGGCGGCGGGCAGCGTTCCGGCCACGGCCGAGGGCGACAGCGCCGAGTGGAAGGTCGTGCTGCAGGTGCTGCGCGACTCGCTGGCGAGCGACCCGCAGCGGTGGACGCGCGTGGCCCGCAGCATCCAGGGCGTCACGGAGGAGACCACCACCGGGGTGCACCGGCTCTACGAGCTGCACCGCGACGGAAAGCTGCTCTTCCCGGCCATCAACGTCAACGACTCGGTCACCAAGAGCAAGTTCGACAACAAGTACGGCATCCGCCACTCGCTGCCCGACGGTCTCAACCGCGCCACCGACGTGCTCATGGGCGGCAAGACGGTCTTCGTGTGCGGCTATGGCGACGTGGGCAAGGGCTCGGCGGATGCTCTGCGCGGGCAGGGCGCCCGCGTCATCGTGAGCGAGATCGACCCGATCAACGCCCTGCAGGCGGCCATGGACGGCTACCAGGTAGCCCGGCTCGACGACGTGATCGGCGACATCGACATTCTCGTCACCGCGACCGGCAACGAGAACGTCGTGACCCTCGACCACCTGCTGGCCCTCAAGCACCTCGCGATCGTCGCCAACGTCGGCCACTTCGACAACGAGATCGACATGGCCGGGCTCGAGGCCCTCGCCGGTGCCGAGAAGGTCGAGATCAAGCCGCAGGTGCACGAGTGGCGCCTGCCCAACGGCCGCTCGATCCTCGTGCTCAGCGAGGGCCGGCTCATGAACCTCGGCAACGCCACCGGGCACCCGAGCTTCGTGATGAGCGCCTCGTTCACCAACCAGGTGCTCGCCCAGCTCGAGCTCGCCACCAAGCGCGCGGAGTACCCGATCGGCGTCTACGTGCTGCCCAAGGTGCTCGACGAGAAGGTCGCGCGCCTGCACCTCGACGCGCTCGGCGTTCGCCTGACCGAGCTGACGCCGAAGCAGGCGCAGTACATCGGCGTCGACCCGTCGGGGCCCTACAAGGTCGAGCACTACCGCTACTAGCGGTCAGCGCGCCATGCCGCACGCCGCCACCACAGCATCCCTGAGGCTTCGGCTCGCCCGGGCCGTGCTCATGCTCGCGAGCCGGGTGCGGGCCGCCGAACCCGAGCTGCGCGGACTGCCCGCCCTCGTGCGGGCAGGCGACACCGTGATCGACATCGGTGCGTCGCACGGCATGTACGCGGTGACGCTGGCGGCGCTGGTCGGCCCGCGGGGTCGCGTGGCGGCGTTCGAGCCGCACCCGCGGCAGCAGCGCACCCTTCGCCGATGGGCTCGTCTGCTCGGGGCCCCGCAGCTCGAGCTCACGCCGAGCGCGGTCGGCCGCGCTGCCGGGGCGGTCACCATGCGGCTGCCGATCGTGCTGGGCCTCCCCATCTACGGGCGGGCGCATCTCACCGACGGGGCCGCCACACCGCGCCCCGGAGAGCGGTCGCGCGAGTGGTCGACTCCGGTGATGTCGGTCGACGAGTGGGTCGCGAGCGCCGGGGCAGACGCGGTGGCGTTCATCAAGGCCGACGTCGAAGGATTCGAACCGGGGGTCATCGACGGCGCTGCCGCGACCATCGAGCGCGACCGGCCCGCCTTCCTGCTCGAGATCGAAGATCGGCACCTCCAGCGCTACGGCGATGTTGCCGCCGACTTCGTCCGCGAGATCGTTCGACGGTGGCCCGACTACCGCATGCACGTCTGGCGCGACGACGCGTGGCAGCCCGTCGACGAGGTCACGCTGGCCGCCCGCAACTACCTGTTCGCGGTGCCGTCTGCGCTCGAGCGACTGCGCCCGGTCGCGCCTGCCTCCTGAGCGCGGCGGTGACATAGACTCGCGATAGTCGTCTCAACCCGAGCACGGTGCGCCGTGCGAGTCACTCACGGAGCCACCATGCGTCGTCGCGCCCTCGCTGTTGCGAGCATCCTCATCGCCGCCCCTCTCGTCGCGTCGGCAGCAGTGGCTCCCGCCATGGCAACCGCGCCGACAACGGTGACCATCGACGACTTCGGCGTCTTCACCGTGCCGGCGGGCGTCACGAGCGTGACGGTCGAACTGACCGGTGGTGACGGCGGCACGGCAACCACGTCGAGCCTCACCGGGTTCACGGCGATCGGGCAGGGTGGCCGCGGCGGGGTGGTGAGCGGCACGATCGCGGTCGAGCCGGGTGACGAACTCTTCGTGCGCGTCGGCACGGCCGGCAGCGGAATTGTCATCGAGTCGGCGCCCGTCGACATCCTGCCGGGCGGCACCGGCGCGGGCGACGGCGGCGAGGGCTGGGTGTCGGGAGGCGGCAGCTCGAGCATCGCGCTCAACGGGGTGCCCGTCGCCGGAGCCCCGGGTGGCGGCGGCGGTGCGGCGATCTGGACGACCCTGTCGGACAACCTCTTCGCCACCAACGGTGGTGACGGTGGGGCTGACGGTGGCGACGTCATCGACGGCACGAACATCCTCGAGGGCGGCGCTGCGGGCGGCAATCCGACCATCCCCACGACAGACGGTCAAGACGCCAACTTCTCCAGTGGCAACGACCTCAAGCTCGCGAACGGAGCCGGCGGCGCCGGCTGGCCGGGCGGCGGCTCGGCGTCGAACGGATTCGGCGACGGCGACCCGCTGCCGATCTACCTGGCCGGCGGTGGCGGCGGCGTCGCGCTCGTCACCGAGCGACTGCTCGACCCGGTGGTCGGCGTCAAGGATAGTGCGGCGGGCCGCGATGGCAGCGTCGCGGTGACCTACACTGCCGCCGCCGAGCTCGACGCCGAGCTCGCCGCGACCGGCCCCGCGTCGGCCGCGGGCGGGCTCGCCCTCGCCGCTCTGCTTCTCGGTGCGGGTGCCCTTGTCGCCGTGAGCGGTCGCCGCTCGGTTACCGCTCGCCGCTGACGTCGGCCGGTTCGGCCGGGCGCTGCTCGGCCGAGCGCTGCTCGCGCACCGTGAGCCAGCGGAACACCGCCCACACGACGACCGTCAGCACGAGGAACCCGACGAACAGCACCACCGTCGACGCCAGCGGCCCCGCCGTCTCGGCCCAGGCGCCGGGCAGCGGCACGATGATCGTCACGAACGCCACGGCGATCACCGCGGCGAGCCCGGCCCAGGCGAGCCGCGACCACTGCCAGATCGAACGGCCGTCCAAGAACATGATCGGAATGATCGCGATCCCCAGCGACGTGAGCGCCTCGACGGTGATGGCCACGAGCGCCTCGCGCCAGAGCAGCTCGGCGAACCCGGGGTCGGGCGACCCGAGGGCAACGGAGGCGCCGTAGAGCATCCATGCCCCGATGCCGAAGGCGAGCAGCACGGTCGCGACGAACGCCGACAGCCGGCCCGATTCGTCTTTGCGCAGCTCGCGCGCCAGCTGCACGCCGAGCACGAGGCCGAAGAGCAGACCGGGGGCGACGCCGAACAGCCGCGAGAGCAGCACGGTGGCCGCGGTCAGCAGAATCGCTCCGGGCAGGATGCGGGGCGCAACCTCCACGTCGAACCAGCGCCGCGCCGCCGCGCGCAGGGCGAGCCCGCCCAGCACGTTGACGACGAACAGGGCGATGGCGATGGCCAGCCAGAGCCGCAGCGTCGACGCGGTGAACCCGGCGTTCGGGTCGACGAGCGCCGACAGCCCGGCGACGACGGCGATCACCGCCACGACCGATCCGGTGCGGCCGAGACGCGCCTGCAGGGCCGCGCCCCAGCGGTCGAAGCGTTCGCGCCAGCTGCCGCGCAGGCGCGGGAAGCGGTGGTAGTTCTCGCGCACGGTCGCGTGCAGCAGCTCGGCGGGGATCGCCACGAAGAGCAGGAAGGCGGCCGCGCCGCCGATCACGCCGGCCACGACGATGCCCGGGGTGGTGAACAGCTCGAGCGGGGTACGCAGGCTCGTGCCGAAGACGGTCGGGTCGCTCGGCCCGCCGCCGCCGACCACGCCGCCGTCGGAGGGTGCGGCAGGGGCCGCGACGGGCTCGTCGGTCGTCTCGTCGGTCGACTCATCCGTCGGGGCCGGGCTGGGCTCGGGCGACGGCTCGACGGTCGGGTCAGCGCTGGGGCTCGGCTCGACGACGGGCGTCACCACGACCGGCTCGGGCTCCGGCTCGGGCTCGGGCTCGGGCTCCGGCGGCGCCGGGGGAGGGGTTGGGGGCGTGTCGACCGTGAACGTCACCTGCGGGTCGGGGCTCGGGCCCGTGTTGCCGAGCGCGTCGATCTGGTAGCTGCCGACGGTGTACGAGCCCGGCAGCAGTTCGGCGGTTTCGCACGTCCATACGCCGGAGCCGTTGATGGGCGTCGGCGCGCAGGCCGGGTCGAAGGTCGGGAAGAACAGGGGGTACGCGGTACCGCCGGGCTCCCCGGTGCCCGTGATCGTTGGGGTGAGGTCGGCCACGATCTCGCCCGCCGTGGGGGAGGTGATCGCCGTGAAACCCGCCGACCGGTCGATGGTGATCGTGCCCGTGCGGGGCTGGGAGGTTCCGAATCCCGAATCGACGGTCACGGTGTAGGGGTAGTCGCCCTCGGCGGCGAGGCTGATGTCGATGTCGCATGAGTACTGGTCGGCCGCGACCGGCGACAGGCAGCCGCCCAGCCCCGCCGCCGTCACGGTGACCGACGAGCCGCCGAGAAAGCCGCTGTCGTCGTAGGCCCCGCCGGCGATGGTGAGCGTCGTGATGCTGTTCGTCGCGATGCCGTTGGCGGGGCGGTTCGCGGTCGTCACGGTCGGCGGGGCGAGGGTGTGGAACTCCCAGCCCTCACCCGCACCCAGCTGGTCGCCCGCGATGACCTCGGCGGGGATGGTGCCGTAGCTGCTCGGCCCGCTCGAGAAGGTGCACGACCACGTCTCATCGGGCTGCACGACGGTCGTGCACAGTACGCCGGAGCCGCCGCTCGCGAAGTCGCTCGTCGTGAGCTGCACCGTGTCGCCGGGGTCGCCGACGCCCTGCAGGGTGTGCGAGATCGAGCCGTCCTCGGCGAACAAGAACACGGCGCCCTCGAACGGCGGGTTGATGTCGAACGAGAACGGCAGCGCCCACGCCGGGCGCGCGTCGACGAGCACGGCCGCGCCGACGGCGCCGAGGGCCAGCAGGGCGGCGGCTCCCGCCGCGAGGGCGCGGCGGGAAGGGGAGCGTCGGGTCATCGGGCGATCCGGTCTCTGAAAGGGCCTCGGGATGCTCGAATCCTACGTCGAGAGGCAGGTGCGCCGCGCTATCCGCGGTCAGGAAAGCCGTGTGGCAGCGCGGTGAGCGTCGGCGCGAGCTCATCGAGCCGCGCCCGCTCCAGCCGCAGGGCCGTCGCCTCCCGTTCGCGCCGCAGCGCCGCGACCGCGGCGAGGAACAGTTCGGGGTCGCCGCCCGGCACCGGCGAGACGTAGCCAGCGGCTTCGGCGGCGAGGTCGCGGGCGATGCGCTCGCGGGTGGCGGGCAGGTGCCCGGCCGCCTGGCGCAGAAACTGCGCGATGCGTCGCGAGAGCGCCGCGGGCAGCCGGGCGACGTCGGCGGTGGATGCCCATTCCACGAGCTCGACGGGAACCCCGAAGGTCTGCGACCGCGCCGGCGCGACCCGCTCGTACTGGCTGTAGGTGCCGGCGAGCAGGTCGCCCAGCCGCTTCGCGCGGGCGTTGAGCATCGCGACGACCACCGCGAGCCCGCCGAACGTGAAGACGATCTCGAGCACGCCGACGAACGATCGGATCACCGCGTGCCGGAAGGCGATCGCACCGCCGTCGTCGCGCACGATACGGTCGCCGACCGCGAGTCGCCCGAGCGACTTGCCCTGCGCCGCGGTCTCCACGATGGCCGGCAGCAGCACGAGGCCGAGCACGATGCACGCGATCGAGATGGCGGCGCTCAGCTCTTCCGGCACGCCGGTCTCGGCGGCGACGGAGAACGCCAGCCAGAGCATCCCGATGGTGACGAGGATGTAGAGGACGTAGTCGATGATCGCACCGGCCATGCGCAGCACGACGCTCGTGGGGCGCAGCTCGAGGGCGACCGCTTCGCCGGTCAGCAGCTCGCGCTGGTCGTCGAACGTGGGTTCGGTCGAACTCATGCGGCGCCTCCTTGGCTCTCCATGCGATCATCTCAACACATGGATCTCGACGCCTACTCAGCAGCGCACTCCGCCGAATGGCAGCGGTTGCGCGAGTTGTCGCGCCAGCGGCGGTTCGCGGGCCGCGACGCCGACGAGCTCATCGACCACTACCAGGCGGGCGCGACCCAGCTGTCGGCGATCACGACGAGCGCGGGGCAGGTGGCGCAGGCGGCGACCCTGAGCGTGCTGCTGTCGCGCGCGCGGCTGCGCTTCACGGGCGCCACAGCTGAGCCGCTCGCGCAGTTCGCGCGGTTCGCGACCCGCGAGGTGCCGGCGGCGCTGTATCGCATCCGGTACCTGACGATCGTGGTCGCCGCGGTCTTCGTGCTCGTGGCGAGCTTCTACGCCGTGTGGGTGGCGACGACGCCGGGCGTGCTCGCCGCGATCGGCCCGTACGACGAGCTGCGCCGCTACGCCGAGGAGGACTTCGTCGGCTACTACAGCGCCTCGAGCGAGGCCGTCTTCGGCCTGCAGGTGTTCAGCAACAACGCCTGGATCGCCGCGCAGGCCGTCGCGTTCGGCATCACGGGCGCCTATGTGCCGTTCGTGCTGCTGCAGAACGCGCAGGGTGTGGGCATCAGCGCGGGCATCATGGCCGAGTTCGACCGGCTCGACGTGTTCTTCCTGAGCATCCTGCCCCACGGCCAGCTCGAGCTGTACGCCGTGTTCGTGGCGTCGGCCGGGGGTCTCATGATCTTCTGGGCGTGGGTGTCGCCCGGGCCGCGCACGCGCCTGCAGGCGCTCGCGGAGGACGGCCGCGCGCTGTTCGCGGTCATCGGCGGCCTGATCGCCGCGCTGCTCGTGAGCGGCATCATCGAGGGCTACGTGACGCGGCAGGACTGGCCCGACGTCATCCGCATCGGAATCGGCACGGTCGCGCTCGTCGCCTTCCTGCTCTACCAGTGGATGCTCGGGGGCCGCGCCTTCCGCGACGGCGAGACCGGCGACCTCGACCCGATCAGCCGCGGCGCCCGCGTCGTCGTCGGTGACTGAGCGGCCCGTTAGCCCGACGTTCGCCCCGACCCGCTCCTCCGCCCCGTCCCGCCGCCCTTTCGACAGGAGAGTGCCCCGCGCCCCTTCCAGATCTGCGGATCGGAACGAATCATATTCAGGTGCATCCGCAGAGCTGGAAGGGAGCGAGAGGGGAGCCCGGGTGGCCGCGCTTTCCCGCGGAGACGCCGAGCGTCGGGCTCAGCAGTTCAGCGCACGCCGCCCGGCGAGCCTCGCCCGGCTAGAGCCGCCCGGCCGCCTTGTAGGCGAGGTACCGGTCGGCGACGGCCGGGGGCAGGTCGAGCGGGGCCGCGCTGACGACGTCGCCGCCGAGGCGTCGCACGGCGGCCGCGACGCGCTCGGCGTCGAGCAGCGCGCGCTCGGCGGCGGCGGCGCGGTAGACCGCGGCCCGGTCATCCCGCGCCGCGGCCGCCTCGAGCAGGGCCGGGTCGGTGACGGCGGCCACGAGCACCAGGTGCCGCGTGGTGAGCTGCGGCAGCATCGCGAGCAGTGAGCGGGTCGCTCCGGGCGACTCCAGCGGCACGCACAGCACCACGAGCGAGCGCTGCGCCGTCATCGAGCGTACGAGTCCCGGCACGGCCGTGTAGTCGGTCTCGATCAGCTCCGGGTCGATCGGGGCCATCATCTCGACGAGCTTCGGCAGCAGGGCCGCCCCGCGAGCACCCTGCACGCGGCCGCGCACGCGGCGGTCGAAGACGGCGACGTCGACGCGGTCGCCCGCCCGATCGGCGAGGGCCGCGAGCAGCAGCGTCGACTCGAACGCCGTGTCGATGCGCGTCTCGTCGGCGATACGCGCGGCAGCGGTGCGGCCCGAGTCGACGACGACCACGACGTGCCGGTCGCGTTCCGGACGCCACGTGCGCACCATGAGGGTCTGCCCCGGTCGGCCGTCGGGCCCCGGGCCGCCCGAGCGCCGCGCGGTCGCGCGCCAGTCGATCGAGCGCACGTCGTCGCCGCGCACGTACTCGCGCAGGCTGTCGAACTCGGTGCCCTGGCCGCGCACCATGATGCTCGTGCGGCCGTCGAGCTCGCGCAGCCGCGCCAGCCGCGACGGCAGGTGCTTGCGCGCGGCGAACTCGGGCAGCACGGTGATCGCCCCCGGCAGTCGGATGCTCGCCTGCCGCTCAGCGAGCCGCAGCGGCCCCCGTGCCCGCACCGTGACGTGCAACGCCCGACGCTCGCCGCGGCGCCACGGCGTGAGCTCGGTCACGACCGCCCGGCGCTCGCCGGGGGGCACGACCACCGTGTGGCGCGAGGGGCGGGCACCGGCCGACGGCTCCCACGCATCACGGATGCGCCCGCGCAGCGTGCGCCGGGTGGGGTTGCTGATGAGCAGGGTGGCGCGGGCGGTCTCGGTGAGCCGCACGCGGGCATCCGTCTGCCGCTGCAGGTGCAGCGCGCGCGGCGAGGCGGCGAGGGCCAGGTCGAGCCCCGCGAGCACCACGACGAGGGCCAGCCAGCCGAGCAGCACGAGGCCCGCGGGCGCGACCGTCGACAGCGCGACGACGGGCACGGCGCCGAGGGCGACGAGCAGCACGAACCAGCCGGTGATGGCCATGGTCAGATTCCGGGCAGCATCAGAGCGGAACCTGCACCTGCTGCACGATCGCGCGCAGGATGGTGTCGGCCGAGACGCCCTCGAGCTCGGCCTCGGGGCGCAGGGCGATGCGGTGCCGCCAGACGGGCAGCAGCATCGCCTGCACGTGGTCGGGCGTGATCGCTTCGGCGCCCTGCAGCCACGCCCACGCCTTGCTCGCGGCGAGCAGCGCGGTCGAGCCGCGCGGGCTGACGCCGAGCTTCACCGACGGGCTCTGCCGCGTCGCGCGCGCGAGGTCGACGAGGTAGCCGAGCAGCTCGGCCGAGGCGCGCACCTGCCCGACCGCGGCCCGCGCGGCGGTGATCTGGTCGCCCGTCACGACAGCCGTCACGCCCGCGGCGGCGAGGTCACGCGGGTTGAAGCCGTCGGCGTGCCGCTGCATGACCTCGACCTCGGCATCGCGTGCTGGCAGGTCGAGCACGAGCTTGAGCAGGAAGCGGTCGAGCTGCGCCTCGGGCAGCGTGTAGGTGCCCTCGTACTCGACGGGGTTCTGCGTGGCGGCCACCATGAACGGGTGCGGCAGCGGGTGGGTCTCACCGTCGATCGAGACCTGGCGCTCCTCCATCGCCTCCAGCAGCGCCGACTGCGTCTTGGGGGGCGTGCGGTTGATCTCGTCGGCGAGCAGGATGTTCGTGAACACCGGCCCGCGGCGGAACTCGAAGTCGCCCGCCTTCGCGTCGTACACGACCGAGCCGGTCACGTCGCCCGGCATGAGGTCGGGCGTGAACTGCACGCGCGTCGTGCGCAGGTCGAGCGCGGCGCTCAGCGAGCGCACGAGCAGCGTCTTCGCCACGCCCGGAACACCCTCGAGCAGCACGTGCCCGCCGGTGAGCAGCGCGACGATGAGGCCGCTGATGGCGCCATCTTGCCCGACGACGGCCTTGCCGACCTCGGAGCGCACGCGCCCGAAGGCGTCGCGCAGATCGGCGGAGGACTGAGTGCTGGTCATGCGTCCATTCTTCCTGTCGAAGGATCAGAGTCGTCGAGCCCGACGCGCCGCGCCACGAGCCGCTCGAGCGCGGCCAGCTGGTCGCTCAGCACGACGAGCTCGCGGTCGGAGGTCGGCAGGGTGTCGACGAGCAGCGCGCGCAGGCTCGCACGGTCGCGCCCGGTGATCCCGGCGACCGCGGTGATGATGTCGTCGACGCCCGCGCCGCGGCCGAGGGCGAGCCCCTCGGCGAGCCGACGCAGGGTGCCGACGCGCAGGGCGTCGAGCGCGCGCAGCCGTGAGCCCTCGCGGGCGTACAGCCGGGCACGGCCCTCCATCGTCTCGGTGGTCTTGACCGTGACGGGCAGGTTCTCGATGACGACGGGTCCGAAGCGCCGCCCGCGCCAGACGGCGGCGGCGAGGCCGACGAGCACGGCGAGCCAGGCGAGCGGGTTGAGCCAGTCGGGGGCGAGCTCGGCGGGGGTGAGGGCGTCGATGTCGGCGGGGCTCGGCTGGTACCAGACGAGGTGCTCGTGCTCGCCGAGCAGGCCGAGCGCCAGGGCCGCGTTGCCGGCGCGCGTGATCGAGCCGTTCTGCAGCACGGTCGCCGCGCCAAGCACGGTGACGTCGTCGCCCTCGACGGTGAGGCGGATGAGCCCCGCGCCGTCCTGCCCCGCGTCGAAGCAGGCGGTGCCCTCGAGGGTGCTGTACCCGGTTCCGCTGGCCAGGATGCTCAGCGCCCGCCGTGCCGCCGGCAGCGAGCACCCGGCCTCGAGTTCGATGCCCTCGGTGGCGACGAGCCCGGTGGGCGCGAGCCCGCTCTCGTCGGCGCCGAGGGGCCGCGCGGTGAGGGCGTCGATGCGGAGGGCATCCAGTGCCGGCTGCGAGGGTTCGACGAGCACCAGGTGCTCGGCGGCGTTGAGCACGCGCGGCCACTGCTCGGCGTCGAGAATGGCGCGAGTGTCGGCGACGAGCAGCGTCGTGCCGGGCAGCAGCGCGGCCTCGAGCGCGTCACCGAGCCGGTCGACGACGGTCACCTCGACTCCGGCGTCGCGCAGCACCTCGACGACGGCGCGCGAGCCCACCGGGGCGGTCTCGTCGGCGGCGTAAGGGCGCGGCTCGCCGGTCGATCCGCCAATGCCCAGGATGACCACGCCGAGCGTGAGCGCCCCGCCGATGCTGCCCGCCCAGAACAGCGAGCGCCGCACGACCCGCCGCACGGTCGGCGTCATGACCATCGTCGAGAGCTCGGCGTTGAGGTCGTCGCGCGGCTCGACAAGGCCCGCGTCGGCCGGGCCGGTGCCGGTCGCGCTCATCGGCGACCTCCGCTGGGCGTGCCGGCGGCCACGAGCTCGTCGGCCGCGGCGAGCGCTCCGACCGGCGAGGGTGCCGCCGCGAGGCGATCGTCGAGCGCGCGCACGAGGGCGTAGTCGTCGGCCGAGCCGGTGCGGTCGAGGTAGCGCACGCCGTCGAAGCGGTCGGCGGCAGCCTCCAGCGCCGCGGCCTCGATGGGGAAGAGGCGGCCGGCCGAACGGGCGAAGCCGTGCGCCGTCGTGCCGGGAAGGGCGGGCACGATCGTGCGCTCGTCGAGGGCGCGCGCGACAGCGCGGTAGCGGTCGGCGATGGCGCGCGCCCAGTCGCCCGCCGCTGCGGCCCGCTCGGCGTCGCGGCGCAGCTGCCGGGCCGTGCGCCGGTCGCGGTCGCCGAGCAGCTCGACGCCGGCCGCGCTCCGCGCCCGCCAGCGCGGCACCCCGTAGATGAGCAGCGCCGCGACGATGGCGGCGGCCAGCAGCACGGCGCCGATCACGAAGCCGAGAGCGGGCACGCCCTCGCCCTCCGCGAGCCGCAGCGATCCGAACCAGTCGGCGATGGCCCGCGAGAGCAGGTCGAACCAGGTGGGCTGGGCCTCGGCGTATGCCGGGTCGCTGAGCTCGTCGAGCAGCAGGTCGCGGGCATCCGGCGCATCGGGCTCGACCGGAACCCACGCGGCCGGAAGCCCCAGCGCCGTACGCGTCAGCGCACCCGCGAGCGTCACGATGCTGCGGTGCCCGCGTCGCGCCGGTAGGGGTCGACGGCCGGGGTTCCAGCGGCCTGCAGCTCGACGTAGCGCTGCAGCTCGAGGTCGAGGCCCTCGGTGCGCATGCGGCGGTCGATATACAGCAGCGAGCTCGCCGCGGTCGTGAGCACCGAGCCGATCGCGCCGACGACGGCGGTGATCGCGATGACAAAGATGTTCAGCACCAGGAAGAGCGTGAGGTCGGTCTCGACGGTGCCCGCCGGGTTGACCACGGGGGCCGCGAAGGTCGCGCCGAGCTGGAAGGGCGTCGTCACGATGCTCGCCGCGATGTTGACCATGACCGTGATGAGCAGCAGGGTTCCGAAGATGCGCCAGAACGCGCCGCGCACGAGGCGCCACGACCGCCCGATCGCGTCGCCGAGCGTGAGCCGCTCGATGACGATGGCGGCGGGCACGAAGGCGAGCTTGGTGGCGAGGAAGATCGCGGCGGCGGCGAGCCCGAGGCCGCCCAGCAGCACGACTCCGACTCCGATCAGCGCCAGCGCCGGGTCGCCCGGAATGAAGAAGCCCACCGTGATCGCGATGAGCACGCTGAAGGCGGCCACGGCGGCGACGCCGATGAGCGCCGTCCAGCCGATGAGCGCCCACCAGCGCCCACGGCCGAGCGCGATCAGCTCGCGCAGCGTTCGCTTCTCGCCGAGGGTCGCGCGCGCCACCTCGATCGAGATGATGCCCTGCAGCAGCGCCTGGGCGACGATCGAGACGGCCACCGCGAGCAGCCCCGACACGATGATGAGCGCCACCGTGCCCGCGAGGATGGTGTCGGCATCGGCGGCGTTCGCGCGCGCCGCCCGATCGAAGCCGGTGAACACGAGGATCGTGCTGATACCCGACGACAGGAAGACGACGAGTGCGTTGAGCAACAGCGCGGCACCGAAGGTCGGCCGCGGGTTGCGCCGCAGCACCTGGAAGCACGCGCCGAGCACCGTGCCGAAGTCGAGCGGCCGCAGCGGGATGAGCCCCGGCTTCGGCGGCGGCGTCCAGCCCGGCGCGGCGGCCGACGGCTGCGGGGCGCCGGATGCGGGGCCGTAGGGCGTGCCCGTGCCCGCCCCCGTGCCCGAGGGCGAGGCGTCGGGCCGCGGCGGCCCGCCGGCGGGGGTCGGCTCAATGCCGCCCGGAGATGCCCAGTTGGTGGAGTCGCTCACGCTGTGCCCTTCGTCGCGGGTGAGGGGTGCTCGAACCGTATGGTGTCACACTCGTCTAGGCTGGCGGTGACGGAAATTCGGAGGCCTGCCATGACCGCGCGCATCCTCGTTGTCGATGACGACACGGCCATCGCCGAGATGGTCGGCATCGTTCTGCGCGGGGAGGGCTTCGACCCGCACTTCTCCTTCGACGGCCCGGCCGCGATCGAGGCCTTCGCCACGGTCAAGCCCGACCTCGTGCTGCTCGACCTCATGCTGCCGGGCATGGACGGCATCGAGGTCTGCACGCGCATCCGCGAGACGAGCGGCACGCCGATCATCATGCTCACGGCCAAGAGCGACTCGACCGACGTCGTGCGCGGGCTCGAGAGCGGTGCCGACGACTACGTCGTGAAGCCGTTCAATCCGAAAGAGCTGGTGGCGCGCATCCGCACCCGCCTGCGGCCGGCCGCGCAGTCGTCGGTCGACCGCCTGCCGATCGGCGATCTCGTCATCGACGTCACCGGCCACGAGGTGACGCGCGACGGCGTGCCGATCGCCCTCACGCCGCTCGAGTTCGACCTGCTGCTGGCTCTCGCGATGAAGCCCAACCAGGTGTTCACGCGCGAGATGCTGCTCGAGCAGGTGTGGGGCTACCAGTACAAGGCCGACACCCGGCTGGTCAACGTGCACGTGCAGCGCCTGCGCGCCAAGGTCGAGCTCGACGCCGACAATCCGCGCATCGTGCAGACCGTGCGCGGCGTCGGCTATCGGGCCGGCTCGGCCCGCTGAGCGCGGGGCGCCGGTTCGGGATGTTCACCTTCACCTGGCGCAGCCTCGTGCAGCGCGCGCGCCGGTTGTGGCGCAGCTCGCTGCAGCTGCGCACGGTGGCGATCACGGTCGCGCTCTCGACCATGGCCGTCACGATCATCAGCGGCTACATGTCGATTAGCATCGCCACCAACCTCTACGAGGCGCGCAAGAGCCAGGCGATCGCCGAGGCACGGCAGGCGACGGTGACCACCCAGCAGCTGTTCGACAGCTCGGTGTCGGCAAACGGCACGATCGACGTTGAGGTCGTCAACCAGACGGCCAAGACAACCATCCCCCGGGTGGCGTCGAGCCCCGGCGGCACCCAGTTCGCTGTTCTGCGTACGCCGGGCCAGACCTCGGAGGTGACGATGACGCAGTGGAACACCAGCGGCCTCGACCTCTCGGTCATCACCGACGAGCTGCGCGAGCAGG
>JAIXXG010000041.1 GCA_027490915.1 Microbacteriaceae bacterium | reverse complement strand
TCGACGTGTAGTCGTCGCGGATCACGAGGCCCGCATCCGCCGACCGGCCGATCGTCAGCTGGTCGCCCTCGAGCGGCAGCTCGAGCCCCTCCTTCGCGCCGGAGGTGATGACGAGGCGGCGGGCTGGCGCATCGGGATCGGGCGCGGCCACGGGGCTCGTCGGCGCGGGGACGGCTGCGGCGGGGGTCGCGAACGATGCCGAGGGGTCGACGGAGGCGGAGGCCCCGGCCGCGGGGAGCCGCCGCACCTTCGTGCCGAACAGGTCGGAGCGCAGCGCGTAGACGATCGAGAAGACGAACGCCCACATCAGGATGAGGAATCCGATGCGCAGCAGCAGCAGCGTGAGCTCGCTCATCGGCCTCCTCCGGGTCGGCGGTTACGGGGGTCGGCGACGTCGCCGCGCTGGGCGAGCACCCGGAACAGGATGCGCGTGCGCCCCAGCTCGATCACGCTATCCGGCGGCAGCACCGCGCGGGTGATCGGCTCACCGTTGAGGCGCGTGCCGTTGGTCGATCCGAGGTCGGTGACCTGGGCGCGCTCGCCGTCCCAGAGGATCTCGAGGTGCTTGCGGCTGGTGCCGGTGTCGTCGAGCGTGATGTCGGCCTCGCTGCCGCGGCCGATGACGGTGCGCGAGCGCGTCAGCGGGTGGCGCACCCCGTCGATGTCGAGCACGGGGCTCCAGACGACCTCGCCCTTGACGCTCTGCGACGTCACGGCGACGACGCCCTCGGCGAGGCTCGGGTCGGAGGCGAACCGGATGCGGATGCCGCCCGGGAAGACGTAGCGCTGCGCGGTCGCGTGCTGCTGCAGCAGGTGGGTCAGCTCGTCGACGAGCGACTCGCCGAGCGCGTGCATGCGGGCGTGGTCGGCGGGCGAGAGCGAGACCTGCAACTCGTTGGGAACGAGGATGCGGTCGCGCGACACGACCGCCGCCTTCGTGTCGAGCTCGCGCCGCAGCGCGGCCGAGATCTCGAGCGGCTGCACCCCGCTCTTGAAGGTCTTCGCGAAGGCGCCGCCGACGGCGCGCTCGAGGCCGCGCTCGAAGCTGTCGAGAAGCCCCACCTGCGTCCTCCCTCGGCCGATGACCCTCTGATGGTAGTCGGCCCGGGTTGCCGTCTCCGCACTGCCGCCTGTCAACGCTGTGATAATCTCGCTGGGTTGACGGGCCCTGCCCGTCGCGCGCGAGTGGCGGAATAGGCAGACGCGCTGGCTTCAGGTGCCAGTGCCCGAAAGGGCGTGGGGGTTCAACTCCCCCCTCGCGCACCAGATTGTCGTCTGGTGCTGATGCAGCACGGGTTCTGGCGCGCGGGCTCGGCGACGTGCCGCCCGCGCCGCGACTAGGCTCGGGCGTCATGGCAGCCGGCGCAGTGGTGCACACCTTCTCGGGGTCTCTCGCCGACGTCGACCGCGGCGTCTACGAGCAGCTCAGCCTGCGCGTCGCGCGGCACCCGAGCGAGACCGATGCGTACATGCTCACGCGCGTGCTGGCCTACTGCCTCGAGCACACCGACGGCATCGCGTTCAGCGAGGGCCTGTCGTCGACCGATGAGCCGGCCGTCATCGTGCGCGACGCCACCGGCCTGCTGCGCGCCTGGGTCGAGATCGGGGCGCCGGATGCGGAGCGCCTGCACCACGGAAGCAAGCAGGCCGAGCGCACCGTCGTCTACACGCACCGCGACCCGGCCAAGGTGCTCGCCCTCTGGGCCGGAAAGCGCATCCACCGCGCCGAGCACCTCGCCCTCTACAGCTTCGACCCGGGGTTCATCGATGCTGCTGTCGCGGTGCTCGAGCGGCGCAACGACATCACCGTGTCGGTGACCGAGGGGCAGCTCTACCTCGACCTCAACGGGGTCACGCTGAGCTCAGCGGTGCACGAGCACCGGGTGGGGTGAGCGGGGCTGCTCTACTGCCCGCTATGCGAAGCGCTCGAAGCTCATCCCTCGGGCTGCGGGCTCGGGTTCGAGGATCTGCCGAACGCGCTCCTCCATCGCGAGTGCGTCGCGCCCATGAATCGTGATGTCAGAAGCGAGGTCGTCACGGATACGCCACGACCAGACCACGCCACGATCACCCAGTCCCTCTTCGACGAGACCGACGAGCCGGGTCAGGTCAGCGTTCACGAAGACATGCTCGTGATCTTCACCCTCCACCTCGACGATCTCTGGCAGCCGCACGCGCAGACCGGACATCCGGCCGACCGGCTGCGACTCGAGACCATTGACGGTGACGCTGCTTCCCCGCGTGATTCCGAGCTTCTCCACCTCAGCGATGACGATTCTCGCCGCGCGATTCGCGGCGATAGGCGGCACCGCGAACACGACGTCACAGCTCACCAGCCGAAACTCCTCATTCATCAGGGAGCCAGAATCGACGATCTGCACCCATTCGACTTCCGGGGTCAGAGCTGCAAGGAGAGGGTCTTCCACCATTCGCCCACGGTGCATCGGTTGAAGAGGCGAGTTCACATGCAGGTGGATGAGCACAGCGGCTCGGCGGCGACGGAACCACGGGAGTCGTGGCACGAGGCCACGATATCCGGGGGCGACCGAAGGGGGAGTTACTGTTCCGTGGTTCCGCTCCGCAGCGCGCGGTCGCCCAGGGTGACGAGCGCCATGTGGGGCACGGTGAGGGCTGCCAGCCCGATGAACACCACGCGGAGCAGCTGCTCGTCGAGGGCGGCGGTGCCGGCCGTGCCGACGAGGAACGCCGCCGCGAGCGCGAGCGGCGCGAGCGTGTACGCGGCGACCACGAGCAGCGTCAGGCGTCGGCCGTGGCCGTGCTCCTCGCGGAAGCCCTCGCGCAGGTGCCGGGCACTGTGCAGGGTGCAGAAGTAGACGATGAAGAACATCAGCGGTGGGGCCAGCAGGGCGAGAGCGGCCGCGCCGAGCAGCTCGAACGCCTCGTGCGGCGCGCGGCGGGCGGCGATGACCGCGGCGACCGCCAGGCCGACGAGCAGCACGGGCCCGAGCGCGGCCTGCGCGGCGGCCACCGCACGCGCGCCGTCGCCCGCGAGGGTGACGTAGAGGTCGGCCACCGCATCCTGATCGCGCAGGGACGGCAGGCTGAGCAGGGCCGCGCCGGTGAGGAAGCGGAGGGCGAGCGGGCGCTCGCGGTTCCAGTCGCTGCCGAAGTGGGCGGCCGAGATGAGCAGGAAGGCCATGAGGCTCGGCACGGGAGCGATGAGCCAGAGGGCGACGACCGCCGCTGCGACGCCGATGTAGGCGAGGTTGAATGCGGCGAACGTCAGGGGCGTGCGCCACAGCCCGAGCCGGCGCGCGATGAGCGGGTCGAGCGCGCCGTGCGGCATGCCGAGCACCGCCGCGAGGATCGCGATGGCGGCGATCTGCACGACGAGCGGCGGCTCGGGGTCGGCGAGCAGGAAGGCGAGAGCCGTCAGCAGGGCGAGCGGCAGGAAGAGGCGGGTCTCGAATGGGATGCGGGGCCGCGGTTCGGCGACACCGACGAGCACGCGCTCGGACGCGGCGGCGTCGGCAGAGACCGACACGCTCACCGCTCGACCCGCTGCCGCCGCGCGGCGCTCGCCGCCGCGACGAGCCGCTCGCGCCGGTCGGGCAGCTGCGCGAGGAACGGCGTCAGCGGCAGGCTCGCGATGATCGCCACGAGGTCGCCGAGCGTCGCGCGATCGGTGAGGAAGCGCAGCAGCCGTCGCGGCGCCACCCGGGTCGCCATCGCCAGGAAGTAGTCGGCCGACCGCTCGGGATGCGCGCGCAGCGCCTGCAGGAAGATCCGGTCCATCTGCCGCCGCACCCAGGGCTCGCGCGGGTGCGCGGGCGGTGCCTCCCCCCGCGCGAGAGCCGCGGCGCAGCGCATCGCCCAGCGCTGGATGCGGAGGAACGCGTAGCCCGAGGCGTCGCGCAGAGCGCCGCCGGCGTTGCCGGCGAGCGCGACGCCGGCGACGGGCGAGGGGGGAGCATCCACGCGCCCCATCGGCAGGATGCCCTGCTCCTCCCGCACGACGACCGCGTCGCCCAGGCCGAGGGCGCCGAGCTCGGCGTCGCGCTCGGCCGCGACCTCGTCGAGCGGCAGCGGAGCGGGGCTGAACCGCGTCCACTCCACGAGCGCGCGGGTCGGGCTGAGGGGCAGCACGTAGAGAAAGCCGAGGCCCTCGGCGCCACTGCGCATGCGCGTCATGAGGCCGACCGCGTCAGCGTCGCTCGCGTCGGTGTCAGTCGCGAGCCTGCCCCCGTGCTCGATCTCGACGCCGCTGAAGCACTGGTAGAGCAGCGCGCGGGTGCGCTGCGGGCGGGTGTCGACGACCCGGCGCGCGAGCACCGGGCCCGCGTCGGTCATGACGCGCACCCCGTCGTCGCCGTCGTCGAGGGTGACGGCCGCGAGCTCGTGCGCCCCGACGCCGAGCTGCAGCGTGATGCGCGGGTCGGTCGCGATCGCGTCGAGCGCCCAGCGGTAGAAGTCGATGCCGCGGATGTACTGGTACGTCACGCCCGGCACACGGTGGGTCGCCGCACGGCCGTCGAGGCCGCGGTAGGTCCAGCCGCTCCACTCGTGGGCGACGATGCTGCGCAGCGCGTGGTGGTCGTGGTGCCAGAAGCTCCAGCTGCGGTCGTCGCCGTGCTCGGTGCGCGGGTCGATGACGGCGACGCGGAGGTCGGCATCGCTGCGCGCCAGGCGGGCGGCGAGGGCCAGACCCGCGCACCCGGCGCCGAGGATCACCAGGTCGAACGGCGCGGCGGCGTCGAGCGACGGCTCGGGCGACAGCGCGGTCATCGGCGACTCCACGGCGAGTGAGGGGGGTGCGCCGGAGAGCCCCGGCCTGCTGACGGTATGCACGCCGGCTGGAGCCGAGCCGCATGCCAGGTGCGCAGAACCTGGGTGCCGCATCCCGACGCCCCGCTGCGGTACGCCCCCGACGCGGTACCGTCGATGCATGACGTCGCCCGATGCAGCCCCGTCGGCCGACGCCGACACCGCCCCCTCGCTCACCTTCGCCGACCTCGGGCTCGGCGATGCCGTGCTCAAGGCGCTGCGCGACGTCGGCTACGAGACGCCGTCGGCGATCCAGGCCGCGACGATCCCGACCCTGCTCGCCGGCCGTGACGTCGTCGGCCTCGCCCAGACCGGAACCGGCAAGACCGCCGCGTTCGCCCTGCCGATCGTCGATCGACTGGATGCGGCGCAGAAGACCCCGCAGGCCCTCGTGCTCGCGCCCACGCGCGAGCTCGCCCTGCAGGTGTGCGAGGCGTTCGAGAAGTACGCCGCCCATCTGCGCGGCGTGCACGTGCTGCCGGTGTACGGCGGGCAGGCCTACGGCGTGCAGCTCTCGGCGCTGCGCCGCGGCGTGCACGTTGTCGTCGGAACCCCCGGCCGCATCATGGATCACCTCGCGAAGGGCACGCTCGACCTGAGCGCCCTCAAGTACCTCGTGCTCGACGAGGCCGACGAGATGCTCAAGATGGGCTTCGCGGAGGACGTCGAGACGATCCTCGCCGAGACCCCGGTCGACAAGCAGGTCGCCCTGTTCTCGGCGACCATGCCGCCGGCGATCCGCCGCATCGCGCAGCAGCACCTGCGCGACGCGGAGGAGATCACGGTTCGCACGACGACCACGACGTCGGCGAACACGACCCAGCGCTACCTCGTCGTCTCCTACGCGCAGAAGGTCGATGCTCTGACCCGCATCCTCGAGGTCGAGAACTTCGACGGCCTCATCGTGTTCGTGCGCACCAAGAACGAGACCGAGGCGCTCGCCGAGAAGCTGCGCGCCCGCGGCTACTCGGCTGCGGCGATCAGCGGTGACGTCGCGCAAGCGCAGCGCGAGCGCACGGTCAACCAGCTCAAGGCGGGCAAGCTCGACATCCTCGTCGCGACCGACGTCGCCGCCCGTGGCCTCGACGTCGACCGCATCAGCCACGTCGTCAACTTCGACATCCCCGTCGACACCGAGTCGTACGTGCACCGCATCGGCCGCACGGGCCGGGCGGGGCGCTCGGGCGCGGCGATCAGCTTCATCACCCCGCGCGAGCGCCGCCTGCTCGACGCGATCGAGAAGGCCACGCGGCAGCCGCTCACCGAGATGCGCCTGCCGAGCGTGGAGGACATCAACACCACGCGCCTCGCCCGCTTCGACGACGCCATCACCACGGCGCTCGGGCAGACCGACCGCATCGCCGAGTTCCGTGACATCGTCGCCCACTACGTCGAGCACCACGACGTCGCCGAGCTCGACGTGGCGGCGGCGCTCGCGCTCGTGGCACAGGGCGACACCCCGCTGCTGCTGTCGGAGGAGGAGGAGCGCGCGGCGCGGGCCGAAGAGCGCCGGGCGCGGGATGCCCGCCCCGACCGCGACGGCGGCGCGAGCCGTGGCGGCGCGGGCGATGACGCTCGCGGCGAGCGTCGCCCGCGCCGCGACACCGGCTCGTTCGCGAAGTACCGCATCGAGGTCGGCCGCCGGCACCGCGTGGAGCCGCGCCAGATCGTCGGCGCGATCGCCAACGAGGGCGGACTCGGGCGCGACGACTTCGGCGCCATCCAGATCCTCTCGGACTTCTCGATCGTCGAGCTGCCCGCCGATCTCTCGCCCGCCGTGCTGAAGAAGCTGGCCGGCACGCGCATCAGCGGCAAGCTCATCGAGATCCAGCCCGACCGGGGTCGGCCGGGCAAGCGTCGCCACGAGCGCGGGTAGCAGCCGACAGCGTGGGCCGAGCGCCGCGGGCAGCGCGCGTCGGCTCCGCCTCCTGTCGGTACCCCCGGGGGGTTTGCTACCATGGCCGCATGGAGACCACGAACCGCCTCGACCTGCTCACCGGAACCCCGCTCGCCGACGCGGGCGCCTCAGGCGGCTGCTGCGGCGGTGGCGGCTGCATGTGCGGCGGCGGCACGGCGAGTGAGCGCGTGCCCGGCGACCGCGTCGTGGCCGACCCGATCGGCGCCGCCGCGAGCGACGCGACCGACAGCGCGGTGGATGCGGGCACCGAGTTCCTCGTCACCGGCATGACCTGCGGCCACTGCGTCGCGAGCGTCACGGAGGAGGTCGGCGCGATCGCCGGCGTGCAGAGCGTCGACGTCGTGCTGAAGAAGGGCGGCGCCTCGCGCGTCACCGTGCACGCTGACGGCCCGGTCGACGTCGGTGCCGTTCGCGCCGCGGTCGAGGAGGCGGGCTACCAGCTCGCCTGATCGGAGACCCCACTATGCGTGGTCACAACCGTCGCATTCTCGGGGGCATCGCCGCGGGTGCAATCGCGATGGCCCTGGCGTCGTGCACGATGATCGATCCCGGCGGCATGCACGGCTCGGGTGACCTGCCTGACGACGTCAACGCCGCTGACGTCATGTTCGTGCAGATGATGATCCCCCACCACGAGCAGGCCATCGAGATGGCTGAGCTCGTGCTCGACAGTCCCGGAATCGACCCGGCCGTCATCACGCTCGCCACTGAGATCAAGGCTGCTCAGGGCCCCGAGATCGTGCAGATGGAGCAGTGGCTCGACGCCTGGGGGCAGCCCTCCATGCCGGGCGGGCACGGTGGTCACGGAGGCATGGACGGCATGCTCTCCGACGACAAGCTGCAGCGTCTCGCCGATGCGGAGGGCGAGGAGGCCACGCGCCTCTTCCTCGAGGGCATGATCGAGCACCACGAGGGGGCGATCGACATGGCGGAGGACGTCATCGACGACGGCCAGAACGCCGCCGTGCGCGAGCTGGCCGACACGATCATCGTGACGCAGCAGGCCGAGATCGACCTCATGCGCGACCTGCTCGACTGAACGTCTCCGCAGACGAACGACGACGGCCCCCGCTGCGCAGCGGGGGCCGTCGTCATTCGTGCGTGTCTAGCGCCGTGCGCCTCCGGTGACCCGTCGCCCGATGAACAGCGCGATGCCCGCTCCGAGCAGGGCGACCGCAAGGCCTCCCACGAGCAGGGCCCCGTCGCGGACTGCTCCGGTCTCGGCCAGTTCAGGGTCTGCGGCTGTCTGCCAGTTTCCGACCGTGACGTCGGCCGGCAGCCCACGCGTCAGCCGGCCGCTGAAGCTCGCGAACTCGGCCATGATCGATGCCGGGGTGTCGGCAACGTGGCTCGACACCGGCTGCGGGACGGGCGTGGCCGTGGGCTCCGTGGCCGTCGGATCCACCTGCTCACTCCCGAAATCGAGCGCGAGCGGCTGCCGCATCTTGTGGAAGAAGGCGATGGCGACGGTGTCGCCCGGGGCGATGGTGCGCCCCGCGCTCGGAAGCAGCTGCACCGAGGCCTCGTCGTACCCGCTGTGGCTCGACGAGGTGCCGAGCAGGGGCTGACCCAGAATTCCCCAGGCGACCCCCGCGCTGAGCTCCGAGCGGTTGAACGACCAGACGTCGGGATTCGCCAGGAAGCCGGCGTTCTCATCGGTAGCTTGCGCCGTGTCGGGCTCCGAGCTGCGGTAGTGGGCGACGCTCTCGCCATAGTTCCAGGTGTACTGGTAGCCGAGCGCGACAGGGGCATCGGTCGTGTTGGTCACGAAGAAGGTCATCCGTGCGAGGTCGCCGGGAGCGAGCACCCGCACGTCCGAGGTGATGGAGAGCCCCCACGGAGTCTGCACCGTCTGGTCGCAGGTGACCACCTTGTCATCGCCTGCGACGGTCAGCGTGCTCGTCGCACACTCGAACGGCAAATACCCCGGGGGCACGGCAGGCTCGAGCTCGGTGCTGGCGCTGGTGATCCCGATGTAGTCGGGGCCGAGGAAGACCATGCTCGAACCGTCCCAGGCGTCAGACACATCGATGATGCTGTCGTCGAACGACCCCTCGAAGACGCTCCACTCTCCGCCGCCTGCGGCGATGTACCAGTTCCACGGCGGCATGGCGACCGGCTGGCCGGCTCCGTTCGCGAGAGCGGGGGCGGCGACGAGCGCCAGGGCGCTCGTCAGAGCCACGGTGGATGCGATTCGGGTGGAGCGGCGCATGGCAGACCTCGGGTGTCGGGGTGACCGGTCGTCACCAGAGTACGGGCTGCCGTCCTCGATCGGCTCCGACGATGTTTGAATACCCCTAAGGGGTATTGCTACACTGCCAGGGTGACGACACAGACCGCGCCCGGCGTCGACCTGCAGCTCGAGCTGACGGGCATGACCTGCGCGTCGTGCGCCAACCGCATCGAGCGCAGCCTCAACAAGGTCGAGGGCATCCAGGCCACCGTCAACTACGCCACCGAGAAGGCGACCGTGCGCGCGGTCGAGGGCGGCCCGCTCGACGGCGCTCCGCTCGACGTCGACGCGCTCATCGCGGCCGTCGAGAAGGCCGGGTACGGCGCGGCGATCATCGCGCCGCCCAGCGCGAGCACCGACGCGGTGACGGGGCCGGATGCGGCACCGCAGCCCGCCGACGAGCTCGCCCCGCTGCGCCAGCGCCTGATCATCTCCGCAGCGCTCACGCTGCCCGTGCTCGTGCTGTCGATGATCCCCGCCCTGCAGTTCACCAACTGGCAGTGGCTCGCCCTCACCCTCGCGTCGCCCGTCGCCGTGTGGGGCGCGTGGCCCTTCCACCGGGCTGCTCTGCGCGGCGCGCGCCACCTGACGGCGACGATGGACACGCTCATCTCGGTCGGGGTCACCGCCGCCTACCTGTGGAGCCTCTACGCGCTGTTCTTCGGCGAGGCCGGCATGCCCGGCATGACGATGACGCTGCAGCTGCTCGGCCGGCCGGAGGAGGGCGCCCACGAGATCTACCTCGAGGTCGCCGCCGCCGTCACCGTCTTCATCCTGCTCGGGCGCTACCTCGAGGCGCGGGCCAAGCGCTCGTCGCGCGAGGCCCTCGACGCGCTACTGACCCTCGCCGCTCGCGAGGCCGCGGTGCTGCGCGACGGCGTCGAGGTGCGCGTGCCCGTCTCGGCGCTGCAGCCCAACGACCGCTTCGTCGTGCGCCCCGGCGAGACCATCGCCACCGACGGCGTCGTCGTCGAGGGCACCTCGTCGGTCGACGCCTCGCTGCTCACCGGCGAGAGCGTGCCGGTCGACGTCGAGCTCGACAGCCGCGTCGTCGGCGGCACTATCAACGTCGGCGGCCGAATCGTCGTCGAGGCCTCGCGCGTCGGTGCCGACACCGAGCTCGCCCGCATGGCGCGCCTCGTCGAGGAGGCGCAGACGGGCAAGGCCGAGGTGCAGCGCCTCGCCGATCGGGTGTCGGGCGTGTTCGTGCCCATTGTCTTCGTGCTGTCGCTGCTGACGCTCGTCGGCTGGCTGCTGATCGACGGTTCGATCGAGCTCGCCTTCACGGCGGCCGTCGCGACGCTCATCATCGCGTGCCCCTGCGCGCTCGGGCTCGCGACGCCCACGGCGCTGCTCGTCGGAACGGGGCGCGGCTCACAGCTGGGCATCCTCATCCGCGGCCCGCAGGTGCTCGAGAGCACGCGCCGCATCGACACCATCGTGCTCGACAAGACCGGCACGGTCACCACGGGCCACCTGGCGGTCACCGCTGTCGAGGCGGTCGGGGCGGTCTCGCTCGGGCGGATGCTGGCCCTCGCCGCGGCCGCGGAGCACGGGTCGGAGCATCCGCTCGCCCGGGCGATCGTCGACCACGCCCGCGCGACCGGCATCGTCGCCCTGCCCGCCGCCGAGGAGTTCCGCGCGCACGCGGGCGCCGGCGTCACCGCGGTCGTCGAGGGCCATGCGCTGGCGATCGGTCGCGCGAGCTGGCTGCGCGACGAGTGGTCGATGGATGTCGCCGGCACGCCCGCTGCCGAGCTCGTCACCCGGCACGAGACCGAGGGCGCCACGGCCGTCGTCGTCGCGATCGACGGCGCCGTCGCCGGGGTCATCGCGCTCGCCGACACCCTGAAGCCCTCGTCGTCGCTCGCGATCGAGCGACTCCGCTCGCTCGGGCTCGACCCCGTGCTGCTCACCGGCGACAACGAAGGCGCGGCGGCGGCTGTCGCCGCGCAGCTCGGCATCGACGAGGTCTACGCGGCGGTGACGCCCGC
>JAIXXG010000104.1 GCA_027490915.1 Microbacteriaceae bacterium | reverse complement strand
CAACGACGGAGCGACTGAACGCGACTCACCCGTTCCGTCCTTGTGGAAGGGGCCGAGGGACGTCTCTGTCGGGAGAGCAGCGCCGCGTGCGGGGTCAATGTGCGGAGCGTGGGGCGCGGAGTCGTCGTGCGCGGTTGTGGTGCCCGGTTGTGGTGCGGGTTCGTCGTGCGCGGTTGTGGTGCGCTGTGCAGACAGCGGGTCGCCGCCGCGACGGCAGGCTAGACGGCGTCGGCGGCGGTGACCTGCCACGACAGCGCCACGAGCTCGCGCAGCACGTCGAGGTCGATCGCCGAGAGTCGCGTCACGTAGACACAGTCGACCGCGCGCGTGTGAGTGCCCAGGCGGTCGAGCAGCGGCTCCGCATCCGGATGTGTCTGCAGGCCGTAGAGCGAGAGCTTGGCCTTGCGCGGAGAAAAAGCGGCGCGCGGCCAGATGCCCTCATGTCCGCTCGCGTAGCGGTAGGCGTACTGCCCGAAGCCGATCATCGACGGGCCCCACATCACGGGCTCTGCTCCGGTGGCAGCCGAGAACAGGGCGACGAGCTCGGCGCCCTCGGCGCTGCGGCGCGCGTCGAGGGTGGCGAGGAACTCCTCGACGGGAACATCCGTCGGCAGGGTCTTCTGGCTCATGGGGCCTCCTATTGCACGGTCGCCGTCACGCGGGCGAGGTCGTCGAAGATGCGCATGTGCGCCGGGCGGCGCAGCCACGCGTCGAGCGTCAGCTCCCGCGAGTTCTCGCGGTACGACTGCTCGATCGCCCGCAGCTCTCGGATGATGGATGCCCCGCGCACCATGACCGACACCTCGAGGTTGAGGCTGAACGACCGCATGTCCATGTTGCTCGAGCCGATGATGGCGACCTGGTCGTCGATCGTGAAGTGCTTCGCATGCAGGATCGTCGGCGACCGGTAGAGCCAGATGCGCACGCCCGCGCGCAGCAGCTCTTCGTAGTACGAGCGCTGGGCGTGGAAGACGAGCGTCTGGTCGCCGATCTCCGAGACGAACAGCTGCACGTCGAGCCCGCTCTGCGCCGCCGTCGTGATCGCGTAGAGCATCGACTCGTCGGGTACGAAGTAGGGCGAGCAGATCTGGATCTGCTCCTGCGCCGCGTAGACGAGCGAATTGAACAGGCGCAGGTTGTTCTCGCCCTCGAACGCCGGGCCGCTCGGCACGACCTGCGCGTCGAGGCCCTGGGCCGGGTCGATCTCGGGCGGGATCACCGTCTCGCGCAGCAGCAGCTCGTCGGTCTCGCTGTACCAGTCGGTCGCGAACAGGGCCTCGAGGCCGGCCACGATCGGCCCCTCGAAGCGCACCATGAGCTCCTTCCACGCCAGGCGCGAGCCGTCGAGGCGGCGCCGCCGGCCGTAGCCGCGCTCGATGAGGTTCTGCGAGCCGGTGAAGCCGATCGAGCCGTCGACGATGAGGAACTTGCGGTGGTTGCGCAGATCCGGCCGCTGCCACTGCCCGCTGAAGGGCTTGACCGGCAGCATCGGGTGGTGCTGGGCGCCGACGGCGTCGAGCCGGCGGCGCATCCGCCGATAGCCCCGCACGCGCAGCGACGCGACGTGGTCGTAGAGCACCCGCACCGTCACGCCGCGCTGCACGGCCTCGCCGAGCGCCGTGAAGAACGGCTCCGTCTCGTCGTCGACCGACATGATGTAGAACTCGACGTGCACCGAGCGCGCCGCGCTGCGCACAGCCTCCGTCATCGCCGCGATCGAGGCCGTGTAGTCGGTGTAGACCGTCGCCGCATTGCCGCCCACCAGCGGCATGGCCCCGAGGTTGCGGTTGAGCTCGACGATCGGCTCGAGCCACGGGGGCCAGGCGGCCGCGGTGCTGACGCGGTCGACGCCCTCGGTGGTCTCGAGGATGTACCGGTTGATCTCGTCCTGCTGCTGCCGTCGCCGCTTCGGCAGTCGGCGCGAGCCGAGCATGAGGAAGAGCAGGAAGCCGATCAGCGGCAGGATGTAGATGAGCAGCAGCCAGGCGAGCGCGCTCTGCGGCCGCCGGTTGCGGGGCACCACGACGAGCGAGACGAGCGCGATCGTCACGATGGTGAGAAGCACCGCGCTGCTGACGATGACGACCAGCCAGGCACCGGCCCCGCTGATCGTCACGTCGCCGGTCATGACGGCCTCAGCGGAAGTTCACGAACTGCAGCGCCACGTCGAGGTCTTTGCCCTTGAGCAGCGCCATCGTCGCCTGCAGGTCATCGCGGCTCTTCGAGGTGACCCGCAGCTCATCGCCCTGGATCTGGGCCTTGACGCTCTTCGGCCCCTCGTCGCGGATGATCTTCGAGATCTTCTTCGCGTCGTCGCTGCCGATGCCGTTCTTGAGCCCGACCTCGATGCGGAACTCCTTGCCGCTCGCGTAGGGCTCACCGGTGTCGAGGCTGCGCAGGCTGATGCCGCGCTTGATCATCTTCGACTCGAGCACCTCGAGCACGGCCTTCACGCGCTCCTCGGCGCTGGCCTTCAGCAGCAGCTTCTCGCCGCTCCACTCGATCGATGCGCCGACGCCTTTGAAGTCGTAGCGCTGCGCCACTTCCTTCTGCGCCTGGTTGACGGCGTTGTCCGCCTCCATCTTGTCGACCTTGCTCACGATGTCGAACGACGAATCTGCCATGCGGCCCATGCTAGCGATGCGGGTTCAGCGACGGCAGAGCGGGCCGTGCTTGGCTGGCCGCATGACCGCTCGCCCCGCCCCGCTCGTGCTCGCCCTGGTCGGGGTCGTCGGCGCGGCCAGCATCGCGGTGGCCGTCGCGCTCGCACCCCGCGTGATCGATGACGGCACGGATGCGGGCGCCCCGCCCGCCGCCGAGCAGCCGCCCCGCTGGGCCGAGCCGGCCGCGCTGCCCCCGGCCGCGCCGGCCCCCACGGGCCCCGGCGTCTCGGGCCTGGTCGACCCGGCCTGGGTGGAAGCGGTCGCCGCCGCGTCGGGCATCTCCGAGCGCGCCCTCTCTGCCTACGCCGGGGCCGCGCTCGCCAAGCACACCGAGCGCCCCGACTGCACCCTCGGCTGGAACACCCTCGCCGCGATCGGATGGGTCGAGTCGCGGCACGGCAGCCACGGGGGAGCATCCATCGCTGACGACGGAACGGTGAGCCCGCCGATCATCGGTGTCGCGCTCGACGGCGGCAGCACGGCGCTGATCGCCGACACCGACGGCGGCGCGCTCGACGGCGACCCCGAGTTCGACCGCGCGGTCGGGCCGATGCAGTTCATCCCGGGCAGCTGGGCGAACTGGGTGATCGACGCGAGCGGCGACGGGGTGGCCGACCCGCACAACATCGACGACGCCGCGCTCGCCGCGGCGAACTACCTGTGCCGGGCGGTGCCGACGCTCGGCGATGAGCAGTCGTGGCGCGCGGGCATCGCCGCCTACAACGCCGAGGGCGTCTACCTCGACGCGGTGGCCACGGCGTCGGCGGAGTACGCCGCGGCGGCGGGTCGCGCGACCGCCGTCGAGCAATGATCATCGTGGTCACGGGCGCCCCCGCGCTCTTGTATCCTTGTCGAGCGCGTCCGGTCGGTGATCACATCGGTCGGGAGCGCACCGGGCGAGTTACCCAAGCGGCCAAAGGGATCTGACTGTAAATCAGCCGGCATAGCCTTCGGGGGTTCGAATCCCTCACTCGCCACCATGTCACCCTCCACGCCCGCGACCACCGAGCTGCTCTCGGTGGCGCGCGCGGTCGCCCTCGAGGCGGCGGCCCTGGTTCTCGAGGCCCGTCGCGGCACCGTCGAGGTCGCCGATCGCAAATCGTCGTCGGTGGATGTCGTCACGCAGGTCGACCGCGACGCCGAGCAGCTCATCCGCGACCGCCTCGCCGCGGCCCGACCGGGCGACGGCTTCCTCGGAGAGGAGTCGGGCGGTGGAGGCGGCTCGACCGGCCTCACCTGGGTGGTCGACCCCATCGACGGCACGGTCAACTTCCTCTACGGCATCCCGCACTACGCGGTGAGCATCGCGGTCGTGGAGGGGGAGGCCGACCCTCATCGGTGGCAGGCGCTCGCCGGTGTGGTGGTCAACCCGGCCACCGGCGAGCTCTTCTCGGCGACCCGGGGCGGTGGGGCGCAGCTCGGCGATCGCGCTCTGCGCGTCCCCCCGCCCCCGCCCCTCGACGAGGCGCTCATCGCGACGGGCTTCGCGTACCGCGCCGAGATCCGCGCCGAGCAGGGGGCCGCGATCGCCCGGCTGCTGCCGCACGTGCGCGACATCCGGCGCATGGGCACGGCGTCGCTCGACCTGTGCGCCGTGGCCGCGGGGCGGGTCGACGCCTATGTCGAGCGCACCCTGAACCCCTGGGATCACGCGGCCGGGGCCCTCATCGCCGAGGAGGCGGGGGCGAGCGTGACGGGTCTCGGCGGTGGGCGGCCCGATCATCGGTTCCTGCTGGCGGCGCACCCCGGTCTGGTGCCGACGCTCGAGGCGGCGCTCGCCGAGGCCGGGGCGATCCCCCACGCGGCGCCCTAACGTCGGCCGCGAATGCGGCTCACGGACTTTCGCTCCTCCCGCGAGGCGGTTACGCTTTACCAATCCGTGATAATCCGCCGCGGCGCCGCTGTGCCCGCGACCGGACGACCGTGACCGACGAAACGCAAGGCTGATCGATACCGTGACCGCAGAACACCCCTGGCTGCGGGAGGGCTCCGACGAGGAGCGCTCCGCCGCCGAGAGCGACCCGTTCCGGTCGCTGGGGCTCGGATTCACTGAGGAATCCCCGACGATCCCGGCCCCTGCCGCACCCGCCGCTCTCGCTCCGCTCGCGCCCGCCGGGCCTCTCGTCGTGCCGCCCGCGACCTCGACCGAGCTCGTGCCCTCGAGCCGTCGCGCTCTGCGGGAGGCCGAGCGCTCCGCCCCCGCATCCCGTCGCAGCCGCCCCGCGGAGACGCCGCCGGCTGCCGCCGCGCGGTCCGTTCCTTCTCCGTCCTCCGATGACGCTCTGCGCATCGCCGCGTTCGGCACCGACGACGCACCCCTCACCCGCGCAGCCGCGGACGCCGCACCGGCAGGCCGTCGCACCGCGCGCCGTGCAGACCCCGCGACACCGCCCGCCCGTGCGACCGCATCGACCGCACCGGCGGCGCGCCGGGCCCCGCTCGGTCGCCGCATCGCCGAGAAGGCCTTCCCACCGATCGTGATGCTCGCCGCGGCATCGCTGCTCGTCGGCACCTCGGTGCCCGCCAACGCCCTCTTCGACCCGGATGCCCCTCCCGCGTCGATGGCGCTCTCCTCGGTCTCCCTCACCGCCGCGGCGTCGTCCGACGAGGCCGCACCCGAGGAGCAGGTGCTCGAGGCCGAAGCCTCGGAGGATCTCGCCGCAACGGCCGCATCGCGAGACGAGTGGTCCGTCACCTCGTACGCCGAGCTGCTGCGCCTCAAGTACGGCAACCGCGACTTCTCGTACAGCACCACGGGCACGGGCGCCGTGCGCTGGCCCTTCCCCTACGCCGTGCCGATCTCGTCGGGCTTCGGCGAGCGCGTCGCTCCGTGCCGCTGGTGCTCGAGCTACCACCAGGGCATCGACTTCAACCCGGGTGCCGGAACCCCGATCTTCGCGATCGCCGACGGCGTCGTGCTGCAGGCGGAGTACAGCGGCGGCTTCGGGCAGCACGCGCTGATCGAGCACACCATCAACGGTCAGCGGGTCGTGAGCGTCTACGCGCACATGACGGGCGGCAGCTCGCCGCTCGTCGTCGGTCAGGTCGTCGAGGCCGGTGAGTTCGTCGGCACGGTGGGCAGCACCGGCACATCGACGGGCGCGCACCTGCACTTCGAGATCCGCATCGACGACATCCCGATCGACCCGTACGACTGGCTCATCGCGAACGCGAGCTGATCAACCCGGCGTGTGACCCTGCCGCCTCCGAAGGCTCGTCAGTTGACGGCGACCCACACGGTCGTGTCGACCGGCACCGAGCCCTCGAGCAGCGGCCCGCTCGCGAGCAGCAGCGCGCCCTCGGGCAGCGGCACCGGCTCGTCGCCGATGTTCGCGACCACGGTGACGCCGCGATTGCGCAGCGCGACCACCTGGTCGCCGTAGCCGTCGAGCCACGCGAGTTCGCCGGTGCCGAGGGCATGCTCGGCGCGCAGGGCGAGCGCCGCGCGGTACAGCTCGAGCGTCGACGCGGGGTCGCCCTGCTGCCGGTCGCGGGCCAGGTGGGCGAAGACGGGCGGCTGCGGCAGCCAGCTCTCGCCCGAGCTGCTGAACCCGAACGCCGGCGCCGCGGTCTCCCACGGAATCGGCACGCGGCAGCCGTCGCGACCGTAGACCTCGCCGTTGGTGCGGTGGAAGCTCGGGTCTTCGCGCACGTGGTCGTCGAGCTCGATGACCTCCGGCAGACCGAGCTCCTCGCCCTGGTACAGGTACGCGCTGCCCGGCAGGGCGAGCATGAGCGCCGTGGCCGCGCGGGCGCGGCGCAGGCCGAGCGCGTCGTCGGGCTTGTCCTCCGACTTCGGGCCGATGCCGCTCGCGGGGGCGGCGCCGTAGGTGCTGAGCCCGTACCGGCTGCTGTGCCGCACGACGTCGTGGTTCGAGAGCACCCAGGTGCTCGGCGCGCCCACGGCGCTGAACGCCGCGATCGACTCGTCGATCACCGAGCGCAGCCGCGCCGCGTTCCACGGCGTGCCGAGGTAGCTGAAGTTGAAGGCCTGGTGCATCTCGTCCGAGCGCACCCAGAGGGCGGCCTTGGCGAGCGGCTCGACCCACGCCTCGGCGCACAGCACGCGGTCGCCCTCGTACTCGTCGAGCACGCGGTGCCAGTCGCGGTAGACCTCGTGCACCTCCGGCTGGGCCCAGTATGGAACCTCGTCGGGCGCCGAGATCGCGTCGGCGAGCCCGCCCGACTCGGCGACCTCTACGATGTCGGGAAGCCCCTCCTTCTTCATGAGGCCGTGGGCGACGTCGACGCGGAAGCCGTCGACGCCGCGATCGAGCCAGAACCGGAGGATCTGCCGGAACTGCTCCCACACCCACGGGTTCTTCCAGTTGAAGTCGGGCTGCGAGCTGTCGAAGATGTGCAGGTACCAGGGGCCGGGCGTGCCGTCGGCCTCGGTGATGCGCGTCCAGGCGTTGCCGCCGAACACCGACTGCCAGTTGTTGGGCGGCAGCTCCCCGTTCTCGCCGCGACCCTCGCGGAACAGGAAGCGGTCGCGCTCGGGCGATCCGGGCCTGGCGGCCAGCGCCTCCTGAAACCAGGGATGATCGCTCGAGCAGTGGTTGGGCACGAGGTCGACGATCACCCGCAGGCCGAGCTCGTGGGCGCGGTCGCGCAGCGCGTCGAAGTCGGCCAGGGTGCCGAAGATCGGGTCGACGTCGCAGTAGTCGCTGACGTCGTAGCCGGCATCGCGCTGGGGCGAGCGGAAGAAGGGCGACAGCCAGACGGCGTCGACCCCGAGCTCGCGCAGCGCGGCGAGCCGGCTCGTGATGCCCGCGAGGTCGCCGATTCCGTCGCCGGTGGCGTCGGCGAACGACCGGGGGTAGATCTGGTAGATGACGGCGGAGCGCCACCATTCCTGCCCGGGGGCGGCGCTGCGGCGGTGGTCGATCGCGGCGAACTCTGTCGAGGTGGTGGTCTCGTTCGGCATTCCGCCACCCTATGACACCTCGCGGCGCAAAGTGGAATCGGTTCCAGACCCGAAAACCGCGGGATGCGCGCCCCCACGAGGTGCGGAGGCCCGCTTCGCAGGTGCTAATCTTCTCTGGTGCCTTTCGCCGGATCCGGCGGTCGGCAACGCCCCGATAGCTCAGTGGTAGAGCACTTCCATGGTAAGGAAGGGGTCGTCAGTTCAATCCTGACTCGGGGCTCTGAACCTCCTCGCTCGCGAGGAGTTCTGCCCGGCGGGGTAGCTCAGGTGGTTAGAGCACACGGCTCATAATCGTGGTGTCGCGGGTTCGAGTCCCGCCCTCGCTACCGTTTCAGAGACT
>JAIXXG010000031.1 GCA_027490915.1 Microbacteriaceae bacterium | reverse complement strand
TCGCTCATGGCCCGGGGTAGTCTGCTCGAGTGAAGAGGAACGACCACTCCACGATCGCGGAGTCGCGCGCGGCGATGGTCGACGCTGTGCTGGAGCGCTTCTTCAGCCTATCCAAGAAGAGGGCGGCGCCCCTCGGCCAGCACTACGAGCACCTCTGGGGGCTGCTCGAGCGCAACACGCAGGGCGGCAAGCGCTTCCGCCCCCGCATGGTCATGGCCGCGTACGCCGGCTTCGGCGGCTCCGACATGGATGCGGCGGCGTACGTCGGCGCGAGCTTCGAGCTTCTGCACACCGCCCTCATCGTGCACGACGACGTCATCGATCGCGATTTCGTGCGGAGGGGCATCCCGAACATCTCGGGCGCGTACCGCGACCACGCCGTCGACCGCGGCGTCAGCGTCGACATCGCCGAGCACCGGGGGGTCTCGGCGGCCGTCATCGCGGGCGACCTCGCGCTCTTCAACGCCTACCGCCTCATCGACCGCAGCGGCGTGGGCTCGCCCGTGCGCGAGCGGCTGCTCGACGTGCTCGACGAGGCGATGTTCGCGAGCGCGGCGGGCGAGCTCATCGATGTCGACTTCTCGATCGACCCCGCGATGCCGCTGGTGGATGAGATCGTCACGATGGAGCGCCTGAAGACCGCCGTCTACTCGTTCGAGACCCCGCTGCAGGCGGGCGCGATCCTCGCCGGGGCGAGCGAGGAGGCCGTGCGCACGCTCGGCGACTTCGGGCGCGAGATCGGCATCGCCTACCAGATCGTCGACGACGTGCTCGGCGTCTTCGGCGAGGAGGAGGCGACCGGCAAGACGACGATCGGCGACCTGCGCGAGGGCAAGCGAACGGTGATGATCGCCTTCGCCTGCTCGACGCCGGCCTGGGCGCGTCTGCACGAGCTCATCGGCAAGCCCGACCTGAGCCTCGACGAGGCCGACGAGGCGCGATCGCTGCTCATCGAGTGCGGCGCGCGCGCCTTCGCCGACGACCTCGCGCGCAGCTACGCGAACCGCGCTCTCGCGCGGCTCGCCGAGCCCCACATCCCCGCATCCCTGCGCGACGAGCTGCACCCCGTCGCCGAGACCGTGCTGAAACGGGTGAGATGAACCGCTTGAGCCTGTACGACCGCGTGGCCGACGAGACGGCCGCGGTGGTCATCCGCCGCTACTCCACGTCGTTCGGGCTCGCCTCGCGCCTGCTCGACCCGACCGTGCGCCAGCACGTCGAGAACATTTACGCCCTGGTGCGGGTGGCCGACGAGATCGTCGACGGCGGCGTCGCCGAGGCCGGGCTCGATGCCGTGCACGCGGCCCGGTACCTCAACGAGTTCGAGGCCGAGACGAACGCCGCCATGCGGTCGGGCTACTCGACGAACCTCGTCGTGCACGCCTTCGCCCGCACGGCTCGCGAGGTCGGCTTCGGGGAGGAACTCACCGAGCCGTTCTTCCACTCCATGCGCATGGATCTCACCGACACCGAGCACGACCAGCAGAGCTTCGACCGCTACGTCTACGGCTCGGCCGAGGTCGTCGGCCTCATGTGCCTGCGAGCGTTCGTTCAGGGTGTCGACATGAGCGCCGAGCAGAATGAGCGCATGGTCGCCGGTGCGCGCGCGCTCGGAGCCGCCTTCCAGAAGGTGAACTTCCTGCGCGACCTCTCCGCCGACTTCGAGACGCTCGGGCGCAGCTACTTCCCCGGGGTCAACGTCGATTCGTTCACGGAGGGGGACAAGGTGCGGCTGCTCGACGACATCGATGCCGACCTGCGCACCTCCGCCGCGGTCATCCCCGACCTGCCGAAGGGCAGCCGCCGTGCGGTCGCGCTCGCGCAGGGTCTCTTCGCCGAGCTGTCGGTGCGGCTGCGGCGCACCCCGGCGAGCGAGCTGATCCGGGCGCGCGTGCGCGTGCCCGACCCCGTGAAGGCCCGCATCGCGCTCGGCGCTCTCGCCGGCCGCACCCCCCGCTCGCGCGCCGCGCGCTCCTCTGCCGCTGCGCGCCCTGAATCGATCGGAGCCTGATCATGAGCCGCGTCGTCGTCATCGGCGGAGGAATCGCCGGCCTCTCGAGCGCCGCCCTGCTCGCTCGCGATGGGCACGAGGTCACCCTGGTCGAGAAGCGCGATCAGCTCGGTGGGCGCGCTGGCTCGTGGGAGAAGGACGGCTTCCGCTTCGACATGGGCCCGTCGTGGTACCTCATGCCGGAGGTCTTCGACCACTTCTTCAAGCTCTGCGGCACGAGCGCGGCCGAGCAGCTCGAGCTCGTGCAGCTCGACCCGGGCTACCGCGTCATCACGCAGGGCTTCGACACCCCGACCGACATCGCCGCCTCGCGCGACGAGAACATCGCGCTCTTCGAGTCGATCGAGCCGGGAGCCGGTGCGAAGCTCGAGCGCTACCTCGACTCGGCGGTCGACACCTACGAGATGGCCAAGAAGCGCTTCCTCTACACGAGCTTCGCCTCGTACGGGCCGCTGCTGCGCGGCGATGTGCTGAAGCGCTCGGCGAAGCTCGTGAAGATGCTCTTCCAGAGCCTCGACGACTACGTCGGCCGCCGCTTCCGCGACCTGCGGCTGCGGCAGATCCTCGGGTATCCGGCGGTCTTCCTCGGCTCGTCGCCCTTCCTCACCCCGGCGATGTACCACCTCATGTCGCACCTCGACATGACCGATGGCGTGCTCTACCCGATGGGCGGCTTCACGCGACTCATCGAGCGCATCGCCGCGGTGACCGAGCAGCAGGGCGTGAGCATCCGCACCGCCTCGCCCGTCGCCCGCATCGTCGTCGACCCGACCTCGAAGCAGGTCACCGGGGTCGAGCTCGCCGACGGTACCGTGCTCGAGGCCGACATCGTCGTCTCGGCGGCCGACCTGCACCACAGCGAGACGCAGCTGCTGCCGCGCGAGCTGCAGACCTACCCGCAGGAGTACTGGGACAAGAAGACCGCCGGCCCCAGCGCGATTCTGCTGTACCTCGGCGTGAAGGGCGAGCTGCCGCAGCTCGAGCACCACACGCTGCTGTTCACCGCGAACTGGCGCGAGAACTTCGAGGCGATCTTCGGCCCGCAGCCGGCGCTGCCCGACCCGGCATCGCTCTACATCTGCAAGCCGAGCGGTGTCGACCCCTCGGTCGCGCCCGAGGGTCACGAGAACGTCTTCGTGCTCGTGCCGGCGCCGCCGCACCTGAGCTTCGGCCGCGGCGATGTCGACGGCGACGGCGACACCCCGCTCGAGGTCTACGCCGACCGAATCATCGCGCAGATCGCCGACTGGGCGAAGATTCCCGACCTCGCCGACCGCATCGTCGTGCGGCGCACCTACGGCCCCGGCAACTTCAACGACGACCTGAACGCCTGGCGGGGCACCGCGCTCGGGCCGGCGCACATCCTCTCGCAGAGCGCGTTCTTCCGCGCGGGCAACGTCTCGAAGAAGGTGAAGGGCCTCTACTACGCGGGCGGCTCCACCATTCCCGGCATCGGTCTGCCGATGTGCCTCATCAGCGCCGAGATCCTCGTCAAGCGCCTGCGGGGCGACACCTCGACCGAGGCTCTGCCCGAGCCGCTCGAGCCGACGGTGCGCTCGACCGCTCCCACGCCCGCCTAGTTCTCGGACGCCGCCGTGGAGCTCGTCAACTTCGCCTACCTGGGCGCGCTGCTGATCTCGATCACCGGAATGGTGATGCTCGACCGCCGGTTTCGCCTGTTCTTCTGGCGGGACGCCCGCCGCGCCGCGATCGTGCTGCCGCTCGGGGTGATCTTCTTCCTGCTGTGGGACGTCGGCGGCATCATGCTCGGCATCTTCTTCCGCGGGGTCACCGACTTCATGACGGGGCTGCTGATCGGGCCCGAGCTGCCGATCGAGGAGGTCTTCTTCCTCACGCTGCTCTGCTACAACACGATGATCGCCTACACGGCGGCCGGTGACCTGCTCGACCGCTGGGCCGCGCGCCGGGCATCCGGTGCCGCTGCCGGTGCCGCGCCGACGACGGATGCGGAGGCCGGGGCATGACGTACCTGCTGCTCAACGCCCCCTTCCTGACGATCGTCGGGGTGGTCGCCGTCGCCGCGGTGCTCGCCCGCCGCTCGCCGCGCTGGAAGGCCGTCGGGCTCGCGGCGATCCTCATGCTGACCCTCACGGCGGTGTTCGACAACCTGATCATCGGCACCGGCATCGTCGCCTACGACGACAGCCTCATCAGCGGCGTGCGCATCGGCATCGCCCCGATCGAGGACTTCGCGTACACCGTTGCCGCGCTCGTGCTGCTGCCGTCGGTGTGGGAGCTGCTGCGGCGCTCGCCGAGCCAGCATGATGGGGAGCCGTGAGGACCCTCGGTCAGCTGCTCGTCAGCTCGCGCCCCCTGAGCTGGATCAACACCGCCTTCCCGTTCGCCGCGGCGTACCTGCTGACGACCGGGCGCCTCGACCTCGCGTTCTGGGTCGGCACGATCTACTTCCTGATTCCGTACAACCTCGCGATGTACGGCATCAACGACGTCTTCGACTACGAGAGCGACCTGCGCAACCCGCGCAAGGGCGGCGTGGAGGGCGCGCTGCTCGATCCGAGCATCCACCGCACCACGCTGTGGGCGGCGGTGATCTCGAACGTGCCGTTCCTCGTGGTGCTCGTGGTGCTCGGGTCGCCGCTGTCGTGGCTCGTGCTCGCGGTCAGCGTGTTCGCGGTCATCGCGTACTCGGCGAAGGGCCTGCGCTTCAAGGAGAAGCCGGTGCTCGACTCCATCACCTCGTCGACGCACTTCGTGAGCCCCGCGGTGTACGGCCTCGTGCTCGCGGGTGCGACGTGGACCCCGGCGCTCTGGCTGATCCTCGTCGCGTTCTTCCTGTGGGGCATGGCCTCGCACGCCTTCGGGGCGGTGCAGGACGTCATCGCCGACCGCGAGGGAGGCCTCGCGTCGATCGCGACCGTGCTCGGTGCGCGGCTCACGACCCGGCTCTCGGTCGCGGCCTATGCGCTCGCCGGCGTGCTCGTGCTGGGCACCGATTGGCCGGGCCCGCTCGCGATCGCGGCCGCGCTGCCCTATGTGGCGATCACCGCGCAGTTCTGGATGATCACCGACGAGACGGCCGAGACGGCCAACCGCGGGTGGAAGCGCTTCCTGCTGCTCAACTTCATCGCGGGCGCGATCGTCACGATGCTGATGATCTACTGGGCGATCAACCGCTGACGCCCCGGCGCCGGGTCGCGGGGCTCAGACGCCGCCGGCGAGACCGATCGCCACGAGCAGCAGCACCGGGGCGAGCCCGAGCAGGATGCTCACGCCGAGGGCGAGCGACGCGATCGCTCGACCGCCGAGCCGCGGAGCGACCCGCAGCGCGAGGCTCGCGGCCACGGCGGTGCCGATACCGATGACGGCCGAGATCACGAGCGCCACGACCACCAGCGCGATCTGCGGCACCCCCGGGAGGGTGAGGGTGTTCGTCGCGACGAGCGTCTGCAGGCCGAAGCCGAGCAGGATCGCCGCGATTCCCGCGCGGGCGACATGGGCCGCGCGGTTCGGGCCGGGCCGCAGTGCGCGCGTGAGCTCGGGCGTGAACGCCGAGAAGGGCTCGGGCTCGCGATGGGCGCGCCCGCGCCACGCCGAGCCGTCCCACCACTGCTCGTAGCCGGGACGGTCGAGCAGGGGCTGCCAGCCGGCTGCGGTGCGATCGGGGTCGGTGTCGGGGTCGTGCGGCTGCGCGGTGCTCACAGCTCGTAACGGTAGCCGAGCTCAGCCGGGTACTCGCCGCGCGCGGTGAGCTGCTCGGCCGCGCGGGCGAGGTGCGCGAGGGTGAGGCCGAGCACCTGCGGGCCGAACGAGATGCGGCCGACGCCGAGCTCGGCCAGGCGGGCGAGCGGGATGCCGCCCGGTCGGGCGAACACCGCGATCGGCGCACGCACCGCCGCGACCGCATCGGCGACGAGCTGCTCGGTGGTGAGGCCCAGCATGAAGATGCTCGTCGCGCCCGCGTCGACGTAGGCATTCGCCCGGTCGATCGCCTCGGCCCAGGCACCGGGCTCGGCCGCGAGCGTGTCGGTGCGCGCGTTGATGGCGAGCGGCACGCCGGCCGCGTCGGCCGCGGCGCGCGCGGCGGCCACGCGGGCCGCGGCCTCCGCGAGGGGGCGCCGCGGCCCGGTCGCGCCGGCCAGGGAGTCTTCGAGGTTGAGCCCGGCGGCGCCGCGCTCGATGAGCCGTGCGACATTCGCCTGCACGCCGGCGGCATCCGGGGCGTACCCCCGCTCGAAGTCGACGCTCACCGGCAGTGCGGTCGCGGCGGTGATGCGCTCCGCCGCGTCGAGCGCCTGGTCGACGGTCATGCCCTCGCCGTCCTCCACGCCGAGGGCATAGGCGACCGAGTGACTCGCCGTCGCGAGCGCCCGCACCCCGGGGGTGCGGGCGACGATGCGGGCCGTCATGGCGTCCCACACGTTCACGACGATGAGCGGATCACCCGGCACGTGCAGGGTGGCGAGGGCCGCGGCCTTCTCGGCGGTCGAGGGCTGCGGGGCAGGAGGCGTCAGCGCGGGGGTCATGCCTCCACTGTGGCACGCTCGGCGCAGCGGCCGTGGTGCCGGTGGCCGTGGTGGCGGTGGTGGCCCGTGCGCCCGTGCCCGTGCCCGTGCCCGTGATGCCCGCCGTGCCCGCGAGCCTCATCCCCAGCCTGGCTCTCG
>JAIXXG010000110.1 GCA_027490915.1 Microbacteriaceae bacterium | reverse complement strand
GCTCTTGTAGGGGCGGTTCGCGTTCGGGAACTTGCGGCGCAGGATCAGGAACGACACCATCTGCAGGAAGTACGCCACGACGGCGCCCCACACGGCGATGTTCAGGATGATCGCGCCGGCGACGGCACCGATGCCCTCCGGGTCGACCCGACCGAGCAGGTCGAGCACGACGATCGCGACGAAGCCGATGACGGCGCCGACGGTCAGCGCGACCCACGGGGTCTGGTTCTTGCCGGTGAGCGACAGGAACTTCGGGTAGTAGCCTGCGCGCGACAGCGAGTACATGTTGCGCCCGTAGGCGAACATGATGCCGTGCAGCGAGGCCAGCAGGCCGATGAGGGCGAACAGCGCCAGCAGGGCCGCGAGCTCGTCGCCGACGATGGCCCGGAAGCCGTCGAGCAGCGGTTCGAGCGAGACACCCGTCGCCTCGGCGCCGAGCACACCCGTGTTGAGGAACAGCACGAGCAGACCGGTGACGATGAGCGTGCCGCGCGCGATGACGCCGGCGCGGGGGATGTCCTTCTCGGGAGCGTGCGACTCCTCCGCCGCGAGCGGCAGCTCCTCGATGCCGAGGAAGAACCACATGGCGAACGGCAGCGCGAACAGGATGGCGAGCCAGCCCTCGGGCAGGAACGTCGTCGCGCCGGCGACCTCGGGGTTCGGCTGCATGTCCCACAGCTTGTCGAACGAGAACTGGCCCGACGCCAGCGCCATGACCGAGAACAGCAGGATCACGGCGATGGCGATGATCGACACGACGATCGCGAAGCGGAACGAGATGTGCGCACCGGCGGCGTTGAGGCCGACGAACGCGACGTACAGCACGATCCACCAGATCCACATGTTGCCCGACTCGGCGAGCGAGAAGTTCAGCAGACCGCTCGTCACACCGTCGAGGTACTGGGCGGAGAAGAACACGACGACGGCCGTGGTCGCCACGTACTCGATGGTCTCGGCGGCACCGGTCACCAGACCGCCCCACGGGCCCATCGCCGATCGCGCGAACGAGTAGGCGCCGCCCGTGTGGGGCATGGCGGCCGACATCTCGCTGATCGAGAACGTGAGGCCGTAGTACATGACCACGAGCACGACGAAGGCGATGAGCATGCCGCCGAAGCCCGCGAAGTCGATGCCGAAGTTCCACCCCGAGAAGTCACCCGAGATGACCGCGGCGACGGCGAGGCCCCAGAGGCCCCACACGCCTGCCGAGCGGCGCAGCCCGCGCTTCTCGAAGTACGACTGGTCGACGCTGGTGTACGTGACACCGCCCGTCGCCTTGGTTGATTCCGCCATTCATTCCTCCTGGGGGGTGGTGGGGATGGATCGGCCACGCGGCATCCGACGCCACGGTGCGCCTTGGTGTATGAGCATGGCCCCAAAGGTCGGCTGTGTCCACCATTGAGCACGAGAATTTCCGCCCGCTCCGCTGACCGCGCCGCGGGGCCTGTGGTACTAATGGTCGACACTTGAGCCAAGGGAGGCCATCCATGTCTGCTGCGCCGTCGACGGTCCGATCGGGCAACCTCACCATCGCCGAGCTCGAGGGGCTCATCGACGCCGGAGAGATCGACACGGTCATCGTCGCCTTCGCCGACATGCAGGGCCGGCTCGTCGGAAAGCGGGTCTCAGCGCGGCTGTTCCGCGAGGAGGTCGCCGCGCACGGCGCCGAGTGCTGCAACTACCTGCTGGCCGTCGACGTCGAGATGAACACCGTCGCGGGCTACGCGCTGTCGTCGTGGGACACCGGCTACGGCGACATGGTCATGCAGCCCGACCTCGGCACCCTGCGGCGCATCCCGTGGCTGCCCGGCACCGCCCTCGTCATGGCCGACCTGCTGCGCCACGACGGCGGCCCCGTCGGCCCGAGCCCGCGGCAGATTCTGCAGCACCAGCTCGACCGTCTCGCCGCTCACGGTCTCGTGCCCTACGTCGGAACCGAGCTCGAGTTCATCGTCTTCGACGAGAGCTACCGCCAGGCCTGGGCGAAGGGCTACGACAACCTGACCCCCGCGAGCGACTACAACATCGACTACGCCCTGCTGGCCTCGAGCCGCATGGAGCCGCTGTTGCGCGACATCCGCAACGGCATGGACGGCGCCGGCATGTACTGCGAGGGCGTCAAGGGCGAGTGCAACCTCGGCCAGCAGGAGATCGCCTTCCGCTACGCCCACGCGCTCGCGACGTGCGACAACCACGTCATCTACAAGAACGGCGCGAAAGAGATCGCCGACCAGCACGGCAAGGCGCTCACCTTCATGGCCAAGTTCAACGAGCGCGAGGGCAACAGCTGCCACATCCACCTCAGCGTGCGCGGCACCGACGGCTCGCCGGTCATGGCGGGCGACGGCCCCCACGGCTTCTCGAAGCTCATGGAGCACTGGCTCGCCGGCCAGCTCGCCGCCATGCGCGAGCTCAGCCTGTTCTTCGCCCCGAACATCAACTCCTACAAGCGCTACGTGCCGGGCAGCTTCGCTCCGACCGGTCTCGCCTGGGGTGTCGACAACCGCACCTGCGCCCTGCGCGTCGTCGGCCACGGCCACAGCCTGCGCATCGAGAACCGCGTGCCCGGCGGCGACGTCAACCCGTACCTCGCGGTCGCGGCCATCATCGCCGCGGGTCTGCACGGCATCGAGAACGAGCTCGAGATGCCGGCGATCTTCGAGGGCAACGCCTACGCCGCCGATCTTCCCCGCGTACCCTCGACCCTGCGCGACGCGGCCGACCTGTTCGCCGGCTCCGAGCTCGCGCGCACGGCGTTCGGCGACGAGGTCGTCACGCACTACCTGAACATGGCGAAGGTCGAGCTGTCGGCCTATGACGCCGCGATCACCGATTGGGAGCGCATCCGTGGCTTCGAACGATTCTGAGCGGGACGAGACCCTGCGGGCCGGCACCTCGGGCCGCCGCCCGGTCATCGGCCTGACCACCTACCTCGAGCAGACGAAGAGCGGGGTGTGGGATGTCCCCGCCGCGTTCCTGCCGAAGGTCTACTTCGACGCCGTCGCGCGCGGCGGTGGCCTCGCGGTGCTCATTCCGCCGCAACCGATCGACACCGCCGACGCCGACGCCATTCTCGATGGGCTCGACGGGCTCATCATCACGGGCGGCAAGGATGTCGACTCCCGCCGGTACGGGCAAGAGCCGCACCCCACGAACGATGAGCCGCGCCTCGACCGCGACGCGCTGGAAGACACCCTGCTGCAGCGGGCTCTCGCGCGCGACATCCCCTTCCTCGGCATCTGCCGCGGCATGCAGGTGCTCAACACGACGCTCGGCGGCACGCTCATCCAGCACCTGCCCGACGTGATCGGCTCGACGAAGTACAACGCGGGCGGCGGGGTGTTCACGCCGAACCCGGCCATCACCGTGCCGGGCACCCGCGTGGCCGAGCTGCTCGGCGACCGCGTGACCGTGCAGAGCTACCACCACCAGGCGCTCGACGCCGTGGCCGACGGCCTCGTCGTGAGCGCGGTCGGCGACGACGGCATCATCCAGGCGGTCGACATCGAGGGCGCCACCTTCGGCGTCGCCGTGCAGTGGCACCCCGAGGAGGATGCGGCGGAGGACGCCCGCCTGTTCGCGGCCCTCGTCGACGCAGCCGCCGCCTACCGCGACGAGCGGAAGGGCCGCGCATGAGCGAGACGACCCTCATCAACCCGGCCGACGAGACCGTCATCGGCACGGTGCGGCACACGACGCTCGAGGAGGTCGACGCGGCCGTCGAGCGCGCCGTCGTCGCGCAGCGCGGCTGGGCCGCTCTCGCCCCGGTCGACCGCGCTCGCGCCCTGCGCCGATTCGCGGCCGTCGTCGACGCCCACATCGACGAGCTCGCCGAGCTCGAGGTGCGCAATTCGGGGCATCCGATCGGCGCCGCCCGCTGGGAGGCGGGCAACGTGCGCGACGTTCTCGACTACTACAGCGGCGCGCCCGAGCGGCTGATCGGCCAGCAGATCCCCGTCGCGGGCGGCATGGACGTCACCTTCCACGAGCCGCTCGGGGTCGTCGGCGTCATCGTGCCGTGGAACTTCCCGATGCCGATCGCGGGCTGGGGCTTCGCGCCGGCGCTCGCCGCGGGCAACGCTGTGCTGCTCAAGCCCGCCGACTGGACGCCCCTCACGGCGATCCGGCTCGGCGAGCTCGCCCTCGAGGCGGGGCTGCCCGAGCACCTGTTCCAGGTGCTGCCGGGGCGCGGCTCGGTCGTCGGCGAGCGTTTCGTCACCCACGAGACGGTGCGCAAGGTCGTCTTCACCGGGTCCACCGAGGTCGGCAAGCAGGTCATGGCCGGATGCGCGGCGCAGGTGAAGCCCGTCACGCTCGAGCTCGGCGGCAAGAGCGCGAACATCGTGTTCGCCGACGCCGACCTGGAGGCCGCCGCATCCAGCGCCCCGGGCTCGGTCTTCGACAACGCGGGGCAAGACTGCTGCGCGCGCTCGCGCCTGCTCGTCGAGCGCAGCGTGCTCGACCGCTTCCTCGAGCTGCTCGAGCCGGCCGTGAAGAGTTTCCGCGTGGGCGACCCGCGGCAGGCCGACGTCGACATGGGCCCGCTCGTGTCGAAGGGGCACTTCGAGTCGGTGCGCACCTTCCTCGACGGCTCGGTGCCGGTCGCCTTCCAGGGCTCCGCGCCCGACGGCCCCGGCTACTGGATGGCGCCGACCGTGCTGCTGCCGAACCGCACCGACCGGGTCGCGACCGACGAGATCTTCGGGCCCGTCGTGTCGGTGCTGCCCTTCGACGACGAGGCCGATGCCATCGCGCTGGCCAACGACTCGATCTTCGGCCTGTCGGGCTCGATCTTCACGCGCGACCTCGGCCGCGCCATCCGCGTCTCGCGCGGGGTCGAGAGCGGCACGATCAGCGTCAACTCGCACTCGTCGGTGCGGTATGCCACCCCCTTCGGCGGGTTCAAGCAGAGCGGGCTCGGGCGCGAGCTCGGCCCGGATGCTCCGCTCGCCTTCACCGAGACCAAGAACGTCTTCTTCTCCCACAGCTAAGGAGCCCGCACCATGAGCATCACCCCCATCGACCTGACGCAGCGCCTCAAGGGCAAGGTCGCCGTGATCACCGGCGGTGCGAGCGGCATCGGTCTCGCCACCGCGCGCCGCTTCGCGGCCGAGGGCGCCACCGTCGTGATCGGCGACATGAACCCCGAGACGGGCGAGGCGGCGGCCGCCGAGGTCGGCGGCATGTTCGTGAAGGTCAACGTCACCGACGAGGCCGAGGTCAACACCCTCTTCGACACCGCGCAGGCCACCTACGGCTCGCTCGACATCGCCTTCAACAACGCCGGCATCTCGCCGCCCGACGACGACTCGATCGAGACCACCGAGCTGCCCGCGTGGGACAAGGTGCAAGAGGTCAACCTCAAGAGCGTCTACCTGTGCTCGCGCGCGGCCCTGCGCCACATGGTGAAGCAGCAGTCGGGCTCGATCATCAACACGGCGTCGTTCGTCGCCGTCATGGGCAGCGCCACGAGCCAGATCTCGTACACCGCCAGCAAGGGCGGCGTGCTCGCCATGACGCGCGAGCTCGGCGTGCAGTTCGCGCGGCAGGGCATCCGCGTCAACGCGCTCTGCCCCGGCCCGGTCAACACCCCGCTGCTGCAGGAGCTGTTCGCGAAAGACCCCGAGCGCGCGCAGCGCCGCCTCGTGCACATCCCGAAGGGCCGCTTCGCCGAAGCGGAGGAGCTCGCGGCGGCCGTCGCCTTCCTCGCGAGCGACGACGCCTCGTTCATCACCGCCTCGACCTTCCTCGTCGACGGCGGCATCAGCGGCGCCTACGTGACGCCGCTCTAGGCCTACGACGATGGCGGGCGACGCGAACCTGCCGGTGGGGATGCCCGCTGGCCCCCTCGCGGAGCCCGCCGAGTCGCTCGCTCAGGAGGCCCTGTCGCGCCCCGTGCGCGGGGGCAACGCGTTCGAGGAGACCCTGGCGCGGCTGCTGCAGCTCATCCGGCTCGGCATCGTCGCCCCGGGGGAGGCGCTCGCCCCCGAGCGCGAACTCGCCGCGCGCTTCGAGGTCAGCCGCGACACCGTGCGCGAGGCGATCCGCTCGCTCTCCGACGCCGGCTACCTCGAGTCGCGGCGCGGGCGCTACGGCGGCACCTTCGTGTGCGACCCGTTGCCGACCGGTCCGGCCGGGCCGGCGGAGGTCGGCGTGGAGGCGGGCGGCCCGCCGCTCACCGCGGATGAGCTCGACGACATCCTCACCCTGCGCGCGGTGCTCGAGGTCGGGGCGGCGCGCGCCGCCGCATCCCGTGCCCTGACCGCCGCGGAGCGCGAGAGCCTCAACGCGCGCCTCGTCGAGCTGCGCTCGGCCGACCCCGGCGACTACCGCCGGCTCGACTCGCGCCTGCACCTGACGATCGCCGAGCTGTCGGGCAGCCCGAGCCTCGTCTCGCTCGTCGCGGAGAACCGCATGGCCGTCAACCGGCTGCTCGACCGCATCCCGCTGCTCGCGCCCAACATCGCCCACTCCGACGAGCAGCACGAGCAGATCGTGTGGGCGGTGCTCGTCGGCGACGCCGAGCGCGCGGCGAGCGCGATGGCCGAGCACCTGGCCGGCTCGCAGTCGCTGCTGCGGGCGTTCCTCAGCTGACGGCAGCCGAGCGCGCGGGCACCGGCGTGCTGTGCCGCGGCGCGCTGTGCCGGCGTGCGAACGCGAGCGTGTCGGCCAGGCGGTCGCGGCGCGCCCGGTCGGTGCGGCAGTCGTGCGTGCCGACCTCGGCGATGACGTGCCCGGTGAAGCCGCGGGCCGCGAGAGCCCGCAACGTCTCGGCGACGGGCTGCGCGCCGGCCCCGGGCGGCAGGTGCTCGTCGACGAGCCGCCGATTGGGGCCGAGCTCCGAGCCGTCGCACAGGTGCACGTGGCGCAGGCGCGGACCCCACTGCGCGGCGAGGTCGAGCGCCGAGACCCCGGCGAGCGAGGCGTGCGAGAAGTCGAGGGTCAGCGCGGGCAGGTCGAGCTCGCCCGGGTTCCACGAGGGTGCGTACGCCTCGACGCCGACGGTGCCCACGGCGACCGGGAACATGTTCTCGACCGCGATCGTGGGCCCGATGCCGCCGAGGCGGTGCACCGCGTCGACGAACTGCCGAGCGCTGCGCCGCTGCCAGCGGAACGGCGGATGCACCACGACCGTGCTCGCGCCCACCGCGTCGGCAAGCTCGACGCTGCGCCGCAGCTTGCCGAGGGGGCTGAACCCGAAGACGTGGGTCGTCATCACCAGAACGGGGGCGTGGATGCTCAGCACGGGCATCCCGAACCGGCGCGACAGCGCGCGCAGGCTCGCGGCATGCTGCGAAGCGCCCTCGGCCGTGACCATGACTTCGACGCCGTCGTAGCCGAGCTCGGCGGCGATGCGGAAGGCGTCGGCGAGGGGGCGGGGCGAGACGCTCGCCGTTCCGAGTCCGATCGTCATCATGCGGCCAGGGTAGAAACCGCGGGGTGCCGCGACGGGCAGGTGCTCGTGAATGTCCCGTGACGGTCGGGCGAACCCTCGGTGCTGAGGGAGCGTCGAGGTGCCCCTGCTACGGTCGAAGGGCCGGCACCGCACCGACGATCCCCCACAAGGAGACGCACGAGCGCCATGACCGAACCGCAGCTGTACGACCTCGTCGTCGTCGCCAACCGCCTTCCCGTCGACCGCCAGACGGCCGCCGACGGCTCGACCAGTTGGGCGCGCTCCCCGGGCGGTCTCGTCACCGCTCTCGAGCCCGTGATGGCCGCCGCCGAGGGCGCGTGGGTGGGCTGGGTCGGTGCTCCGGATGCGGCGCCCGAGCCCTTCGACGTCGACGGCACCCGGCTCGTGCCGGTGCCGTTGAGCGCCGCCGAGATCGAGCTCTACTACGAGGGCTTCAGCAACGACACCCTGTGGCCGCTGTACCACGACGTCATCGCCGAGCCGAGCTTCCACCGCGAGTGGTGGGACGCGTACACGACGGTCAACCAGCGCTTCGCCGACGCGGCGGCGCGTATCGCTGCGCCGGGCGCGACGGTGTGGGTGCACGATTACCAGCTGCAGCTGGTGCCCCGCATGCTGCGCGAGGCGCGGCCCGATCTCACGATCGGTTACTTCCACCACATCCCGTTTCCGCCGTACGGCATCTACGCCCAGCTGCCGTGGCGCCGCCAGGTGGTCGAGGGGCTGCTCGGTGCCGACGTCATCGGCTTCCAGCGCGTCGCCGACGCCGGCAACTTCTCGCGCGCCGTGCGGCGCCTGCTGGGCTTCGCGGCGAAGAGCCCCGAGATCCGCGTGCCCGACGGTGCGGGCGGCCACCGCTCGGTCGTGGCGAAGGCCTTCCCGATCTCGATCGACGTCGAGGGCTACGAGCAGCTCGCGCAGCGGCCCGAGGTTCAGGAGCGCGCGCGGCAGATCCGCGCCGGCCTCGGCGACCCCGACACGGTTTTCCTCGGCGTCGACCGCCTCGACTACACGAAGGGCATCCGGCACCGGCTGAAGGCGTTCGGCGAGCTGCTCGACGAGGGCAGCCTGCGGGTCGGCGACGCCGTGCTCGTGCAGGTGGCGAGCCCGAGCCGGGAGCGCGTGGCCGCGTACATGCAGCTGCGCGACGAGATCGAGCTGACGGTCGGGCGGTTGAACGGCACGCACGCGACGATCAGCCACAGCGCGATCGCCTACCTGCATCACGGCTACCCGCGCGAGGAGATGGTGGCGCTCTACCTGGCCGCCGACGTGATGCTCGTCACCGCGCTGCGCGACGGCATGAACCTCGTCGCGAAAGAGTACGTGGCCTGCCGCCTGCACGACGACGGCGTGCTCGTGCTCAGCGAGTTCGCCGGGGCGGCCGACGAGCTGAAGAACGCGCTGCTCATCAACCCGCACGACATCGAGGGGCTGAAGGAGGCGATGGTCACCGCCGCCCGCATGCCCCGTCGCGAGCAGACGACACGGATGCGCGCCCTGCGCCGCCGCGTGCGCGACAACGATGTCGCCCGCTGGTCGAGCACGTTCCTCGACACGCTGCGGCACGCGAGCCACCAGTCGAGCGCCCGATGACGCAGCCCCTGCCCGCCGTGGACCCGGAGCTCGAGGCCGCGCTCACCCGGGTCGCGGGGGTCGAGCGCCTGCTGGTCGCTCTCGACTTCGACGGCACGCTGGCGCCCGAGGTCGACGACCCCGACCGGGCGCGGGCCCTGCCCGCCGCGGCCGCGGCGCTCGCGCGCCTTCGCGCGCTGCCCGGCACGACCGTCGCGCTCGTGTCGGGGCGCTCGCTCGACAGCCTGGCCCGCGTCGCCGAGGTCGACGAGAGCGTGCCGCTCGTCGGGTCGCACGGGCTCGAGCTGCGGCTCGCCGCAGGCGAGCACCCCGCGACGCTCGCGCCCGACGAGGCCGCGCGGCTCGCCGCTCTGCGGGCGCGCGTCGCCGCCCTCGTCGACGCGGTGCAGGGGGCGTGGATCGAGGACAAGCCGGCGGGCTTCGCCGTGCACGTGCGTCTGGTCGAGGGCGAGCGCGCATCCCGCCTCGAGGGGGATGTTCGCGCGCTGCTCGACCGCGAGCGGGGCCTCACCGTGCGCGCTGGCAAGAACGTCGTCGAGCTCGCGCTGCGCGACGCGACGAAGGGCGACGGGCTGCGGGCGCTGCGGTCGCGGTTCGCGGCCGACGCGGTGGTGTTCGCCGGGGATGACCTGACCGATGAAGACGCCCTCGCAGCGCTCGAGCCCGGCGACGTCGGCATCAAGGTGGGGGCGGCCCCGACGATCGCGCCGCATCGGGTCGCCGACCCGGAAGCCCTGGCGGCCGCTCTGAGCCTGCTGACGAGCGCTCGGGAATCGCCCGGGAACGCCCGGTAGACTGGGGGCATCCGGCGATCGCGCCGTGACGCCCTGCCCCCTTGCCGAACACCGACACCGCGGGAGGACGCATGCTCATCGTCCTGATGGTGTTCGCGGTGGCCGCGCTCGCGATGCTGCCGCTCGCCCGCGCTCTCGGGCGCCGCGTCTTCGCGGTCGCCGCCCTCGTGCCGCTCGGCGCGTTCGTGCACACAGTGCTGCAGGCGCCCGCCGTGCTGGCGGGTGATGCCGCGGCGCTGCCCGTCGAGCGCTGGACGTGGATCGCCGAGCTCAGCCTGACTCTCGACGTGCGCATGGACACGCTGTCGTGGGTGCTCGCCCTCGTGGTGACCGGTGTCGGCAGCCTCGTGCTGCTGTACTGCGCGGCCTACTTCGGTGACGACGAGCGCGGCCTCGGGCGCTTCGCGGCCGTGCTGCTCGCCTTCGCCGGCGCGATGTACGGCCTCGTCATCGCCGACGACGTGTATCTGCTGTTCGTGCTGTGGGAGGCCACGAGCGTCTTCTCGTACCTGCTCATCGGGCACTACACGCACCGCCGCGCGAGTCGCGGTGCCGCCCTGCAGGCGCTCGTCACCACGACGCTCGGCGGGCTCCTGATGCTCGTGGGCCTCGTGCTGCTCGCCGTGCAGGCCGGCACGTCGAGCCTCACGGCCATCCTCGCCGACCTGCCGCCGGGGCCGCTCACGACCGCGGCCGTCATGCTCGTGCTCGTCGGGGCGCTGTCGAAGTCGGCGATCGTGCCGCTGCACTTCTGGCTGCCCGGCGCGATGGCGGCGCCCACCCCGGTCAGCGCCTACCTGCACGCCGCGGCGATGGTGAAGGCGGGGATTTACCTCATCATGCGGTTCGCCCCCGCCGGCGTCGAGGTTGCCGGCTGGCGCGAGGTGCTCGTCGTGCTGGGCGTCGCCACTCTGCTGCTCGGGGGGTGGGCGGCCCTCAAGCAGACCGACCTCAAGCTGCTGCTCGCCTACGGAACCGTCAGCCAGCTGGGTCTGCTCGTCGTCGTCGCGGGCTTCGGCACGCGCGACACGGCGCTCGCCGCGATCGCCCTGCTGCTCGCGCACGCGCTGTTCAAGGCGGCGCTCTTCCTCATCGTCGGCATCATCGACCACGAGGCGGGCACGCGCGACCTGCGCAAGCTGTCGGGCCTCGGCCGACGGCTGCCCTGGCTCGCGGGGCTGACCGCGCTCGCGCTCGCGTCCATGGCCGGGCTGCCCCCGCTTATCGGCTTCGTGGCGAAAGAGACCGCGCTGTTCGCCCTGCTCAGCGCGGCCACCGGCGGCGCCGGGGGGCCGGGCGGTGCGCCGCTCGATGCCGCGGGTCAGGCGTGGGCGGCGGTCGCGCTCGGGGGCGTCGTCGTGGGGTCGGTGCTGACGGTCGCGTACAGCATCCGCTTCTTCTGGGGGGCCTTCGCGCGCAAGCCCGGAGTCGACGAGGTGACCGGCCTCGCCGGCGCGACCCCCGGGTTCGTGCTCGCCCCGGCCGTGCTCGCCGTCGCGAGCCTCGCGCTCGGCCCGCTCGCGAGCGTGGTGGGCACGGGCGTCGCGGGGTATCCCGCGCTCTTCCCGTCGTCGGGCGAGAAGACCTACGCGCTCGCGCTGTGGCACGGGCTGACGCCCGAGCTCGGGCTCTCGGTGCTCATCGTGGTGCTCGGCGCGCTGCTGTTCGCCGCCCGGGAGCCCCTCGTCCGCCTGCAGAAGCGCGTCGCGCGCGAGTACACGGCGAGCGACGCCTACTGGGACGCCATGGGGGCTGTTGATCGGCTCGCGGTGCGCGTCACCGGCCTGACGCAGCGCGGGTCGCTGCCGTTCTACCTCGGGGTCATCCTCATCGTCTTCATCGGCGTCACGACGACGGGGCTGCTGCTCGACCGCACCTGGCCCGCCGAGCTGCGGCTGTGGGACCACCCCGCCCAGCTCGCGATCGGCACGGTCATGATCATCGCCGCGATCGCGGCCACCCAGGCGCAGAAGCGCTTCGCGGCCCTCGTCGTGGTCGGGGTGACCGGTTTCGGGATGTCGGCGACGTTCGCGCTGCAGGGCGCCCCCGATCTCGCGCTCACCCAGGTGCTCGTCGAGGTCGTCACCCTCATCGCGTTCGTGCTCGTGCTGCGTCGGCTGCCGGCGCGGCTCGGTGACAAGCACGGCAGCTCGCACCGCCTGATGCGCGCCGCGATCGGCATCGGCGTCGGGACGGTCATGGCCGTCGTCGCGATCGTCGTCGCCGGAGCCCGCGTCGACGCGCCCATCTCGCTCGACTGGCCCGCGGCCGCCTACGAGCAGGGCCACGGGCGCAACACCGTCAACGTCGCCCTCGTCGACCTGCGCGGGTGGGACACCATGGGCGAGCTCGCTGTCGTCATCGCCGCCGCCACGGGTGTTGCGAGCCTGCTGTTCCTGCGCAGCCGGGGCGACGACCCGCGCCGCATCGGCCGTGCCGCCGTGCAGCAGCGCATCGCCCAGCGGCTCGACCGCGTGCGCGACCTCGGCGACCCGGGCGAGCAGCGCAACGCCTGGATTCTCGCCGGGCCCACGCTCGACCCGCGGCACCGGTCGATCCTGCTCGAGGTGGTCGTGCGGCTCACCTTCCACGCCATCATCGTCATCTCGCTCTACCTGCTCTTCGCCGGCCACAACCTGCCGGGCGGCGGCTTCGTCGGCGGCCTCGTCGCCGGGCTGGCCCTCGTCGCCCGCTACCTCGCCGGCGGTCGCTACGAGCTCGGCGCTGCCCTGCCGCTCGGCGCGGGCACCGTGCTCGGCACCGGGCTCATCATCGCCGCCGGCGCCGCGCTCGTGCCCGTGCTGCTGGGGCAGCCCCCGCTCACCTCCACCTACTGGGAGGGCGAGGTCTGGCTGCTCGGCGAGGTCGAGTTCGTCAGCTCGACGATCTTCGACATCGGGGTGTACCTCGTGGTGGTCGGCCTCGTGCTCGACGTGCTGCGCAGCCTCGGCGCCGAGGTCGACCGGCAGGGGGGCGACGAGCTCGCGCCCTCGGCTCGACGAGAGGGGAATATCCGATGACCGTCTCTCTCGTGCTCGTCGTGGTCATGGCCGCGCTCATCGCGTGCGGGGTGTACCTGCTGCTCGAGCGCAGCCTCACGCGCGTGGTGCTCGGCTTCCTGCTCCTCGGCAACGGCGTCAACCTGCTGATTCTCATCATGGGAGGGCCGGCCGGCTTCGCCCCCATCTACGACGAGTCGCTCGACCCCGCCGCGTACAACGACCCGCTGCCGCAGGCGCTCATCCTCACGGCGATCGTCATCACCTTCGCGGTGTCGGCGTTCCTGCTCGCGCTCATCTACCGCTCGTGGCGCCTCGCCAACGCCGACGACGTGGCCGACGACGCCGACGATGTCGCGCTGCGCGCCGGCACGGTCACCATGCCGCTCGAGGAGGTCGCGCCCGACGCGGGCGACACCGACTTCCCGGTCGAGGATGCGGAGCCGATGCGCGCGGACGCAGCGGGGGAGGGCACCCGATGATGGCCGCCCTCGTCTCGCTCGTCGTGCTCGTGCCGCTGCTCGCCGCGGCCCTCACGCTCGTGCTCGGGCGCCGCGCGCGCCCGCAGCGCATCGTCGCGGCGCTCGCGCTGACCGCCGTGCTCGGCATCAGCGTCGCCCTGCTCATCGGCGTCGATGCCGAGGGCGCGGTCGTCGTCGAGGCGGCGAACTGGGGGCTGCTGGGCATCGTGCTCGTGGTCGACCGGCTGTCGGCGCTCATGCTCGTGGTGTCGTCGCTCGTGCTGCTCGCCGTTCTCATCTTCTCGATCGGTCAGGGTCTCGCCGACGGCGACGACGAGACCCCGGTGTCGATCTACTACCCGACCTACCTCATCCTCACCACGGGCGTCATGGTGGCCTTCGTCGCGGGCGACCTGTTCAACCTGTACGTCGGGTTCGAGATCCTGCTCGTCGCGAGCTACGTGCTCATCACGCTCGGGGGCACGCGGTCGCGCATCCGGGCCGGCGTCACGTACGTCATCGTCAGCCTGCTGTCGTCGATCCTGTTCCTCGCCGCGATCGGCATGGTCTACGGCGCGCTCGGCACGGTCAACCTCGCTCAGGTGGCCGAGCGCGTCGACGACCTGCCGTTCGATGTGCAGGTGCTGCTGCACGTCATGCTGCTCGTCGCCTTCGGCATCAAGGCCGCCGTCTTCCCGCTCTCGTTCTGGCTGCCCGACAGCTACCCCTCGGCGCCCGCGCCCGTCACGGCGGCCTTCGCCGGCCTGCTGACCAAGATCGGCGTCTACGCGATCATCCGGCTCGAGACGGTCATCTTCCCGACCCCCGAGCTCAATCCCGCCCTCATGGTGGTCGCCCTGCTGACCATGGTGGTGGGCGCGCTCGGCGCCGTCGCCCAGGCCGACATCAAGCGCATCCTGTCGTTCACGCTCGTCAGCCACATCGGCTACATGATCCTCGGCGTCGCGCTCGGCACGGTGGCCGGAACCGCGGCGGCGATCTACTACATCGTGCATCACATCGTCGTGCAGACCACCCTCTTCCTCGCCGCGGGCCTCGTCGAGCGCGAGGCGGGCAGCACCTCGATCACCCGCATCGGCGGGCTGCTCGTGAGCGCCCCGCTGGTCGCCGTGCTCTTCTTCATCCCGGCCCTGAACCTCGGCGGCATCCCGCCGTTCTCGGGCTTCATCGGCAAGCTCGGGCTGTTCCAGGCGACAGCGGTGCAGGGGGATGCCCTCGCCTACGCCCTCATCGGCGGCGGCGCCCTCGTCTCCCTCCTGACGCTCTACGCCCTCGTGCGCGTCTGGAACCTCGCGTTCTGGCGCCCCGCCGATGACGTGGAGGGCGACGAGACCCGCCTGCTGCGCGCGGTGGAGGAGGCCCCCGACCAGCCGACCACGACCGAGACGCGCGCGACGCCGCGACTCATGACGCTCAGCACGGCGGGCATGGTCGCGGTCGGGCTCGCCCTCACGGTGTTCGCGGGGCCGCTCTACGCCCTCGCCGACCGCGCCGCTCAGAACCTCGACGGACCGGGCGCGTACATCGCCGTCGTGCTCGGCGACGACGCGCGCTCCGCGGGCGAGACGGCGGGCGAGACCACAGGGGAGGCCGACCGATGACCGGCATCACCGTCAGCTCGCGCGGCGGCCGCGGCGCCCGGGTGCGGGTGAGCCTGCGGCAGAAGCTGCCGCTGCTCGCCGCCCTCGTGCTGCTCTGGATGATGCTGTGGGGCTCGATCACCCCGCTGACGATCGTCACGGGCGTCGTCGTGGCCCTCGTGGTGACGACCACCTTCTACCTGCCGCCGGTGCAGCTCTCGGGCCGCTTCAACCCGTTCTGGTTCGCGGTGTTCGTGCTGCGCGTGCTCGTCGAGATGGCGATCGCCTCGTTCCAGGTCGCGCTGCTCGCCGTCGGCCCCCGCGGCCGCCACCGCGGGGCGCTCATCAAGGTCGACCTGCACACTCGCAGCGACTTCATCCTCACGGGCACGGCGCTCGCCGTCTCGCTCGTGCCCGGCTCGGTGGTCGTCGAGGTCGATCGCGCGAGCACGGTGCTCTACGTGCACACCCTCGGGGTGCGCTCGCCCGAGGAGGTCGAGAAGGCCCGTCACCACGTGCTCAGCCTCGAGCGCGACCTGCTGCGCGCGTGGGGCTCGCGCGAGGAGTGGGAGGCGGTGCGCGCATGACCCTCCTCACCGTGCTGTGGATGCTCGCCGGCGGTCTCGCCACCGTGGCGGTGCTGCTCGTGCTCGCGCGCATCATCACCGGGCCGACGCTCATCGATCGCCTCATCGCGAGCGACGTCATGCTGACGACGCTCATCCTCGTCGTCGGCGCCGAGATGGTCATCTCGGGCCACACGCGCACGATCCCGCTCATGGTGGTGCTCGCGGCCACGGGCATTCTCGGCAGCGTCGCCGTCGCGCGCTTCGTGTCGCGCGCCGGGGCCGAGCCCACGGGGGCGCAGCCGGATGAGTCGCAGCAGACCGGTGCCGAGACGGCGCTGCCCAGCCCGGAGGGGGGCGACGATGAGCGACGCTGAGACCGTGGCGGGCATCCTCGACATCGCGGCCGCCGTGCTGCTGGTGGTGGCGGCCCTGCTGACCCTCGCCGCGGCGATCGGGCTGTGGCGCTTCCCCGACCCGCTCTCGCGCCTGCACGCCGCGACCAAGCCGCAGATCCTCGGGCTCATCCTCGTCGTCGTCGCGATCGCGCTCAGCGCCCGCAGCGCCACCGTGCTGCTGCTGCTCGTGCCGGTCGTCGCGCTGCAGCTGCTCACCGCCCCCATCTCGGCCCACATGGTCGGTCGCGCGGGGTACCGCAACGGCGACTTCGACCCGTCGACCCTCGAGGTCGACGAGCTCGCCGCCGACGTCGACTCAGCGCCGGGTGGCGAACTGCCGGGAGGCGCCTGGGAGGACGAAGCGGCCCCGTAGAATCAGGGCATGAGCGCGCCTGATCACAAGCCCCGTTCCCGCGCCGTCACTGACGGCATCGAAGCCATGACTGCTCGCGGCATGCTGCGCGCCGTCGGCATGGGCGATGAAGACTGGGACAAGCCGCAGGTCGGCATCGCCAGTTCGTGGAACGAGATCACCCCCTGCAACCTCTCGCTCGGGCGCTTGGCGCAGGCGGCGAAAGAGGGCGTGCACGCCGGCGGCGGCTATCCGCTGCAGTTCGGCACGGTGAGCGTCAGCGACGGCATCTCGATGGGCCACGAGGGCATGCACTTCTCGCTCGTCAGTCGCGAGGTCATCGCCGACTCGGTCGAGACGGTCATGCAGGCCGAGCGCCTCGATGGCAGCGTGTTGCTGGCCGGCTGCGACAAGTCGATCCCCGGCATGCTCATGGCCGCGGCGCGCCTCGACCTCGCGAGCGTCTTCCTCTACGCGGGCTCGATCGCCCCCGGCTGGGTGAAGCTCTCCGACGGCACTGAGAAAGAGATCACGATCATCGACAGCTTCGAGGCTGTCGGCGCGGTGCAGGCGGGCAAGATGTCGATGGAGGACGCGAAGCTCATCGAGTGCTCCTTCGCTCCGGGTGAGGGAACGTGCGGCGGCATGTACACCGCCAACACCATGGCGTCGGTGGCCGAGGCGCTGGGCATGAGCCTTCCGGGGTCGGCGAGCCCCGCATCCGCCGATCGCCGTCGCGACTACTACGCGCACCGCTCGGGAGAGGCCGTGGTGCGGATGCTCAAGCGCGGTCTCACGGCCCGCGACATCATGACGATGGAGGCCTTCGAGAACGCCATCGCGGTCGGCATGGCGCTCGGCGGCTCGACCAACATCGTGCTGCACCTGCTCGCCATCGCGAACGAGGCGGAGGTGCCCCTGACCCTCGCCGACTTCAACCGCATCGGCGACAAGGTGCCGCACATCGCCGACGTGAAGCCGTTCGGCAACTACGTCATGAACGACGTCGATCGCCACGGCGGCCTGCCCGTTCTCATGAAGGCGCTGCTCGACGAGGGCCTGCTGCACGGCGACGTGATGACGGTGACCGGCAAGACGATGGCCGAGAACCTCGCCGAGCTCAACCCGCGCCCCCTCGACGGCAAGGTGCTCCGCACCCTCGACAACCCCTTCCACAAGACCGGCGGAATCACGATCCTGCACGGCTCGCTGGCCCCCGAGGGCGCGGTCGTCAAGACGGCCGGTTTCGACTCGGTCGTGTTCGAGGGTCCCGCCCGCGTGTTCGAGCGCGAGCGGGCGGCGATGGACGCCCTCTCGGCCGGAGAGATCCAGAAGGGCGACATCATCGTCATCCGCTACGAGGGCCCCAAGGGCGGCCCCGGCATGCGCGAGATGCTCGCCATCACCGCCCGCATCAAGGGGGCAGGGCTCGGAAAAGATGTACTACTCTTGACCGACGGACGATTCTCGGGCGGCACAACCGGCCTGTGCATCGGCCACGTAGCTCCCGAAGCGGTCGACGCTGGTCCGATCGCATTCGTGCGCGATGGTGATCTCATCCGGGTCGATATCGCTGCTCGCTCGCTCGACCTACTTGTCGACCCAGCCGAGCTCGAGGCGCGCCGCACCGACTGGGCGCCCCTGCCTCCGCGTTACACCCGTGGCGTTCTCGCCAAGTACTCCAAGCTCGTGCGCTCCGCGTCCGAGGGAGCCGTCACGGGGTAGTCACGCGGTCGATCCTGCTCCGACCACCGACTCTTCAAGGAAGCCGTCTTCATGTCTTCGGAATCGACCCCTGCGCCGACTCCGGGCGCGCCCGGCGCGTCCTCGCCCAGTGATCCGCCCGTGCTGACCGGTTCGGGCGCGATTCTCGCCTCGCTCGAGAAGCTCGGCGTCACCGACGTCTTCGGGTTGCCCGGCGGCGCGATCATGCCGTTCTACGACGAGCTGATGGCCTCGACCGCCATCCGGCACATCCTCGTGCGCCACGAGCAGGGCGCCGGACACGCGGCCGAGGGCTACGCCGCCGCCAGCGGCCGCCTCGGCGTGTGCATCGCCACGTCGGGCCCGGGTGCCACCAACCTCGTCACCGCCATCGCCGACGCGCACATGGATTCTGTGCCGCTGCTCGCCATCACCGGCCAGGTGTTCTCGACCTCGATGGGAACGGATGCGTTCCAGGAGGTCGACATCACCGGCATCACGATGCCGATCACGAAGCACTCGTTCCTCGTGACCAAGCCCGAGGACATCCCGGGCGTGCTCGCCGCGGCGGTGCACATCGCCACGAGCGGCCGCCCCGGCCCCGTACTGGTCGACGTCACGAAAGACGCGCAGCAGAAGTCGGCGCCGTTCATCTGGCCCCCGAAGGTCGAGCTGCCCGGCTACCGACCGGTGACGAAGGCGCACGGCAAGCAGATCCAGGCCGCGGCGCAGCTGCTCGTCGAGGCCCGCAAGCCGGTGCTCTACGTCGGCGGCGGCGTCATCCGCTCGGGCGCCCACCGCGAGCTGCTCGCGTTCGCCGAGGCCACCGGCGCTCCCGTCGTCACGACGCTCATGGCCCGCGGCGCCTTCCCCGACTCGCACCGCCAGAACCTCGGCATGCCGGGCATGCACGGCACGGTGCCTGCGGTGCTCTCGCTGCAGGAGAGCGACCTGCTGGTCGCGATCGGCTCGCGCTTCGACGACCGCGTCACCGGCAAGGTCAGCGAGTTCGCCCCGCACGCCAAGGTCATCCACATCGACATCGACCCGGCCGAGATCGGCAAGATCCGGCACGCCGACGTGCCGATCGTGGGGGATGCCCGCGAGGTGCTGCTCGACCTGCTGCCGGCCTTCCAGGCCGCGGCGAAAGAGCAGGCACCCGACTACGCCGACTGGTGGAAGCGCCTCGAGACGCTGCGCAGCCAGTACCCGCTCGGCTACACCGACGACCCCGACGACGGCCTGCTGGCCCCGCAGTGGGTCATCGAGAAGATCGGCGAGCTGTCGGGCCCCGAGGCGGTCTACGCCGCGGGCGTCGGACAGCACCAGATGTGGGCCGCGCAGTTCATCAAGTACGAGCGCCCCGGCTCGTGGCTCAACTCGGGCGGCGCCGGCACGATGGGCTACGCCGTGCCCGCGGCGATGGGCGCCAAGGTGGCCCAGCCCGAGCGACTGGTCTGGGCGATCGACGGCGACGGCTGCTTCCAGATGACCAATCAAGAGCTCGCCACCTGCACGATCAACGACATCCCCATCAAGGTCGCGGTCATCAACAACTCGTCGCTCGGCATGGTGCGCCAGTGGCAGACGCTGTTCTACGACGGCCGCCACTCGTTCACCGACCTCGAGACGGGCTCGAAGAGCGCCGATGAGCAGACGCGCATGGTGCCCGATTTCGTCAAGATGGCCGACGCGTACGGTGCCCTGGGCATCCGTGTGACGAAGCCCGAAGAGGTCGAGCCGGCGATCAAGCTCGCCATGGAGACCAACGACCGCCCCGTCGTCATCGACTTCATCGTGAGCCGCGACGCGATGGTGTGGCCGATGGTTCCGCAGGGCGTCGGCAACTCGTCGGTGCAGTACGCCCGCGACCACGCGCCCGACTGGCACGAGGAGTAACCGCCATGACCTATCACGTGCTGTCGCTGCTGGTCGAGGACAAGCCCGGCCTTCTCACGCGCGTCGCCGGCCTCTTCGCGCGGCGCGGGTTCAACATCCGCTCGCTCGCCGTGGGCACGACCGAGGTCGAGGGCCTCTCGCGCATCACCGTCGTCGTCGAGGTCGAGGGGCTTCCGCTCGAGCAGATCACCAAGCAGCTCAACAAGCTCATCAACGTGCTGAAGATCGTCGAGCTCGACCCGGCGAGCTCGGTGCAGCGCGAGCACATGCTCATCAAGGTGCGCGTCGACAACGCCACCCGCTCGCAGATCCTCGAGGCGACCAACCTGTTCCGCGCCCGCGTGGTCGACGTCGCCACCGACTCGCTCGTCATCGAGGTGACGGGCGACACCGCCAAGGTCGAGGCCCTGCTGCGCGTGCTCGAGCCGTACGGCATCAAGGAGATCGCCCAGTCGGGCCTCCTCGCCATCGGCCGCGGCTCGAAGAGCATCAGCGAGCGCGTGCTCAAGAACTGATCCCGCCACCCACCCAACCAAGGAGAACACCTCTCGTGACCCAGATCTACTACGACAACGACGCCGACCTGGCGCTCATCCAGAGCAAGAAGGTCGCCATCGTGGGCTACGGCTCGCAGGGCCACGCCCACGCGCAGAACCTGCGCGACTCGGGCGTCGAGGTCGCCATCGCCCTCAAGACCGGCTCGAAGTCGATCCAGAAGGCGACCGACGACGGCTTCAGCGTCATGACCGTCGCCGACGCGGCCGCCTGGGCCGACGTCATCATGATCCTCGCGCCCGACCAGCACCAGCGCTCGATCTACGCCGAGAGCATCGCCCCCGCGCTGACCGAGGGCAAGACCCTCGCCTTCGCGCACGGCTTCAACATCCGCTTCGGCTACATCGACGCCCCGAAGAACGTCGACGTCATCCTCGTCGCGCCGAAGGCCCCCGGCCACACGGTGCGCCGCGAGTTCGTCGCCGGCCGCGGCATCCCCGACATCATCGCCGTCGAGAACGACGCCACCGGCACCGCGTGGGACCTCGCTCTGTCGTACGCGAAGGCCATCGGCGGCACCCGCGCGGGCGTCATCAAGACCACCTTCACCGAGGAGACCGAGACCGACCTGTTCGGCGAGCAGGCCGTGCTCTGCGGCGGCACGTCGCAGCTCGTGCAGTACGGCTTCGAGGTGCTCACCGAGGCCGGCTACCAGCCCGAGATCGCCTACTTCGAGGTGCTGCACGAGCTCAAGCTCATCGTCGACCTCATGTGGGAGGGCGGCATCGCCAAGCAGCGTTGGAGCGTCAGCGACACCGCCGAGTTCGGCGACTACGTGTCGGGCCCCCGCGTGCTGACCCCCGCCGTCAAGGAGAACATGAAGGGCGTGCTCGCCGACATCCAGTCGGGCGCGTTCGCGAAGCGCTTCATCGACGACCAGGATGCGGGAGCCCCCGAGTTCAAGGCTCTGCGCGCCAAGGGCGAGCAGCACCCCATCGAGGAGACCGGCCGCAAGCTGCGCGCCCTCTTCGCGTGGAAGCAGCAGGACGCGGATTACGTCGACGGCTCTGCCGCCCGCTAGTCACCCGCGCCACCCCACCTCCTCCGCCACCCGCTGAGGACCCCACGAGGCCGCGACCCCCGCAACCCGGGGTCGCGGCCTCGTGCTGTTCACCCGACACACCCGCCGATGACGGGTTCCGTTCACTCGCGCTGGCGACCGTGAGGGCGTGACCTCCGCGCCGCGTCGTGCCGTTCCGCTCTCCGCTCGCTCGCTTCTCAGCACGGTGCTCGCCATCGCTCTCGCGCTCGGCGCGACGGTGACCTCGGCCACCGCGGCCGCCGCGGAGGAGGGCGGCAGCAGCGGTGCGCACGAGCGTCGGGACGATCATCCGGTGATCATCAGCGAGGTCGCGCCGGGAACCGCCGACCGTGCCGAGGCCAGCTTCGTCGAGCTCACCAACGTGTCGTCCGAGCCGGTCGATCTCAGCGGCTGGAACCTCTACCGGTGCACCGACGAGGGACTGCGGGCGAAGCGCGGCGTGCCCGACTCCGACTTCTCCGGCGTGGTGCTGCAGCCGGGCGAGCAGTACCTCATCGCCCGGGCGGGCGAACGGCCCGGCGGCGTCGAACCCGACGACGTGGTGAGCGGCGGCTTCGGTGCCGCGGGGTATGGCTACGTGCTCGAAGATCCGCAGCGGCGCATCGCCGACTCGGTCGCTGTCTACCCCATGACGCCGTGGCCGATGACGAGCGAGTGCGACCCGAGCGGCTCGCTGCCCGACATCGTCGACACCGCAGCCGGTGAGAGCTACCAGCGATTCGGGGCGACGACGACCGAGCCCGGCGCCTTCCGCATCGCGATCGCCACCCCCGGTGCGCCGAACGCGGTCGCGGTCGCGCCAGTGTCGGCCGTGGCGGGCACCGTGCGCATCGCCGAGGTCGCGCCGTTCGGTGCGGCCGGCTCGGGCGATGATGTCGTCGAGCTGCGCAACGACGGGTCGACGACGGTGTCGCTCGACGGGTGGCGGCTCGAACGGTGCACCGCCGAGGGCGAGCGATGGCGCGGTGAGCCGCAGGTGATCTTCGGCGCCGACGACCGCCTGGCTCCGGGGGAGCAGCTGGTGGTCGCCGGGCCGCAGGCGAGCATCCCGTCGGCGGTCGCGGCGATGGCGACCTCGCTCGCCGACACGGCGTGGGGGCTGCAGCTGCGCGATGCGGCGGGGGCGCTCGTCGACGAGGTGGCCTCGGCGCACACGCACGACAGCGCCTGCCAGTCGGGCCCCGACAAGCTGCCGCGTGCTCTCGACGCCGCGCGCGGCGAGAGCCACCAGCTGCTGGCCGACGGCTCGGGCTGGGTGGTCGCGCCGCGAACCCCGGCAGCACCGAACGCGCGCACCGAGAACGCGCTGCGCTCGGCTCCCGTGGTCGACGCGGGGGTCGTAATCTCCGAGCTCGCGACCGACCCGCTCGACGTCGCGGCGATCGACACGCCGCTCAACGCGGTCGAGCTGCGCAACGACGGAGACCTCGCGGTGCCGCTCGAGGGGTGGCGGCTGTGGTCCTGCGGCCGCGACGGCTTCCGCCGCTCGGTGCCGCTGGTCGAGTTCGCCCCCGGCACGACTCTCGAGCCGGGGGGCGCGCTGGTCGTGGCCGCCGAGGGCACGGCGACGGATGCGGCGCTGCGGTTCGCCGACCCCCTCCACTTTCTCGGCGCCGGCGTGCTGCTCGAGCTTCCTGACGGCTCGATCGCCGACCGGGTCGGGGCCTATCACGTCAACGAGATGGACGAGAGCATCGAGCCCCCCTCGCCGTGCACCAACGGCGTCTCGCTCGTCACCTTCCAGCCCGACCGCGTGCTCGGTGAGACGTATCACCGCGTCGGGCGCACGGGGGTCGACCTCGTCGACTTCGTCACCGCGGCGTCTTCGCTCGGCGAGCCGTCGAGCCCGGCCCGTGCCGAGGCGCTCGACGACGCCCGCGCGACTACGCGCGCGGCGGCACGGGCATCGCTGACGAACCCGTCGAGCCCCGTGAGCCCGGCGGGTTCCGTGAGCGGTTCGACGCTCGACGGGGGCGAGCAGCTGACCATCGTCCGGGCCGTCGCGGGCACGACAGCCGGTGATGGGGTGGTCGGCGGAGAGCTGGCGAACGCGGTCCCGATCGCCGACCTCGCCGACCTCGCCGACGCGCTGCCGCGCGCCTCCGCCAGCGGCTACGAGTATCCGGCGCTGCGGCTCGAGCTGGAGCGTCCGGTCGAGGGCTCGCTCACCTGGTCGGGAGCGGTCAGTGCTCGCCATCGCGTCCTGCTCTCCGGGTGGGATGCGGAGAGAGACCAGTGGCGGGTGCTCGGCGAGGCGCTCGCCGACAGCGCGGGATCGGTCTCGGTCACCGGCGCGACCGGTGACGGCGCGCCTGTCGCGGCTCTGCTCGTGCAGGTGCTGCCCGCTCCGGCCGATGCGGCCCCGTTCGCGCCGGATGGCGCGTTCGCCGACCCCGCGACCATCGACGCGACCGTTGTGCATCTCACCGACACTCAGTACCTCGCTGAGGGGTATCCGGAGGAGTACGAGCGCATGACGCAGTGGATCGTCGAGCTCTCGCGGCAGCGGTCGGTCGCCGCGGTCGTGCACACGGGCGACCTCGTGCAGAGCTGGGTCGACCCCGACCAGTCGGATGCTCGGGCGCGGATCGAGTTCGAGCGGGCATCCGCGGCACAGAGCATTCTCGAGGAGGCCGGGCTCGTCACCACCGTGCTGCCCGGCAACCACGACACCAAACGCGGCATCACGACCGACCTCTACACCGAGTATTTCGGGCCGGAGCGTTACGCCGACAACCCGGGCTTCACCCCGATCGCGCCGGGGGATGCCACGTCGAGCTACACGATCGTCGACGCGGGCCCCGCCCCGATGCTCGTGCTGTCGATCGGCTACGGCTACGGCGAGCGCGAGCTGGCGTGGGCCGAGGAGGTCGTGCGCACGCATCCCGGCCACAACGTGATCGTCGCCACGCATGAGCACCTGACGCCGATGACGCCGTACGACCCGGCCCGCCGCGCGACCGACAACCGGTGGCTGAGCAGCGCCGACGAGCTCTGGCAGCGGGTGGTCGCGCCGAACCGCACCGTCGTCGCCGTGCTCGCCGGGCACTATCACGGGCTCGGGGCGATCGTCACCCCCGACGCCGGCGGCATCGAGGGCCACGACGTCGTCGAGCTGCTCGCCGACTACCAGGAGTTCCGCACGCCGTCGGGCGAGCGCGCGACCGGCTTTCTGCGCCTGCTGCAGTGGGACCTCGCCGCGGGCCGGCTGCTCGTCGACACCTACTCGCCGCGGCTCGACGAAGCGCACGCCGCCGACTACGACTACCGGCAGTTCGTGATCGAGCGGGGCGCGGCGTCGGCTCCGGCCAACGGTCGTCCGTGGAACATCGTCGCGCTCGGCACCGAGGGCCGATACGGCGTCGAGGACGACGAGTTCGCAGTGCCGGTCACCCTGCAGTACGAGAAGACGCTTCGGATGACCGGCCTCCAGCTCGCGCCCGCTGAGGCGCCCGCGCCGGAGGCCCGAGCGGTCGCGGCCGGCGCGGCCGTCTGACCGAGCGACCGCCAAGCCGCACCTCGGTAGGCTCGGGGCATGGCCCGGCCTACGCCCGACGACGACGCCGCACTGCGGTGGGATGACGTCGACGACCCCAGCTATCTCGACCCCGGCGCCGCCGAGGATGAGCCGGGCGGCACCGGGCCCGAGCAGGGCGACGCTGCGCCGGGCGGCGCGGGCTTCGCATCCCACGACGGTGACGGCGGCGGAGACGCCGGCGACGCGGCGACGGATGCGGGCGCCGACCCCGCCGTCTCCGACCTGCCCGCCCCCGGGCTGCGCCTGCTCACGGCCGCGTTCGCCGTGGTCTTCGTGCTCTGGTCGGTGGGCTGGATCATCAGCGTCGGCCTCGTCCCGATCAGCGGCCCGACTCTCGTGATCGAGGTGCTCTACCAGTTCAGCGAGTTCCTCGCGATCGTGGCGAGCGCGCTCTGGTTCGCGGCGACGGTGGCGCTCACGCCGCAGCACCGGCTCGCGCCGCGGCTCGGCTGGTTCGCGGTCGGCGCGCTCGTGCTGCTGCCGTGGCCGCTCGTTCTGGGGGTGATCGGATGACCCGCGCGCACTACGGCGTCGCGGCGCTGCTGTCGATCGTGGTCGGCTGGTTCGTCTTCGACGCGGTCGCGTCGCTCGTCGCCTTCCCGGCCGCGCTCGCCAGTCAGGGCGATGAGCCGAGCCTGGCCCTCTGGGCGCTGCTGTGGGCGGGAGTGCTGCTGCCGGTGCTGCTCTTCGCGGCGGCGATCGTCGTCGCCCGTCAGCAGCCGCTGCCGCGCTTCGCGCTCGTCATCATCGTCGCGCTCACCGCGACGGCCGCGCTGCGCATCTCGATCATCGCCCTCGCGGCCGGCTCGACGGTTCTGTAGCCGCGTGCCGCTGAGCTAGGCGAGCCCCACCCAGAGCACGAGCACGATCAGCAGCACCTGCAGGGCGAGCCGCGGCCAGAACGGCACCGCCACGACCCCGAACCGGTCGCGGTGCCGCGCGGCATAGGCGTTGGCGGGGAACACGCACACCAGGAACACCGCGAGCGCGATGCCCGCCGCTGCCCGCGTCGGCTCCCACAGCAGCCCGAGCCCGCCGGCGATCTCGGCGACCCCGGTGACCCACACCCAGGCCACCGGCGAGAACGGCCGGCCGTGGAAGACGCGCGGAACCATGGCCGCCATCCCGCGCACCACCGGCGGCACGAAGTGCGTGATGCCGATGCCGATGAACACGATGGCGGTGATGACGCGCGCGAGGTCGACAGAGCCGCCGAGACCGGCGGCGGCAGCGAGCGCGGGCGCAGCATCCATGCCGCCATTCTGGCCGCGCGCCCTGCGATACCCTGTGAAGCACCGGTCGCCCCCACTGGCGTAGGCCACCGCATACCACCATGCCCCGCTGGTACCCCTGCGTAAGGACCTCACCGTGACCAAGCCGGTCGTACTGATCGCTGAAGAGCTCTCGCCCGCCACCGTCGACGCCCTGGGGCCCGACTTCGACATCCGCCACGTCGACGGCACCGACCGCCCGGCCCTGCTGGCGGCGCTCGCCGACGCGAACGCGGTGCTCATCCGGTCGGCGACGCAGGTGGATGCGGAGGCCATTGCCGCCGGCCCGAATCTGCGCGTCATCGCGCGCGCGGGGGTCGGCCTCGACAACGTCGACGTGCCCGCGGCGACCCGCGCCGGCGTCATGGTGGTCAACGCGCCCACGAGCAACGTCATCAGCGCCGCCGAGCTCGCCATCACCCACCTGCTCGCCCTGGCCCGGCACCTGCCCGCGGCCGACGCGAGCATGAAGGCGGGGCAGTGGAAGCGCTCGGCCTTCACGGGCGCCGAGCTGTACGAGAAGACGGTCGGTGTCGTCGGTCTCGGCCGCATTGGCGTGCTCGTCGCCCAGCGCCTCGCCGCGTTCGGGGTCGAGCTCATCGCGTACGACCCCTACGTGCCGCCGGCCCGCGCCCAGCAGCTGGGCGTGACCCTCGTCGAGCTCGACGAGCTCATGCGGCGCAGCGACTTCATCACCATCCACATCCCGAAGACGCCCGAGACGACGAACCTCATCGGCGCGGACGAGTTCGCGCTCGCCAAGCCCACGCTGCGCATCGTCAACGCGAGCCGCGGCGGCATCATCGACGAGGATGCCCTGCTCGAGGCTCTGCAGAGCGGCCGCATCGCGGGCGCGGGCCTCGACGTGTTCGTCTCCGAGCCGCCCACCGGCTCGCCGCTGCTCGGCGCCCCCGGCATCCAGCTCACGCCGCACCTCGGGGCGTCGACGGACGAGGCGCAGGAGAAGGCGGGCGTCGCCGTGGCCAAGTCGGTGCGCCTCGCGCTGGACGGCGAGCTCGTGCCCGACGCCGTCAACGTGGCGGGCGGCGCGATCGACCCGAGCGTGCGCCCGGGCATCCCGCTCATGGAGAAGCTGGGGCAGGTGTTCGCGGCGCTCGCCGATCACTCGTTCGCGAGCATCGACGTCGAGGTGCGCGGCGAGATCGTGGCGCACGACGTCGGCGTGCTGAAGCTCGCGGCCCTCAAGGGCATCTTCAGCCGCATCTCGAGCGAGCAGGTCAGCTACGTCAACGCCCCGCTGCTCGCCGAGCAGCGCGGCGTCGCCGTGCGTCTGCTCACCGAGGCGAGCAGCGAGGAGTACCGCAACCTGCTGACGATCCGCGGGGCCCTGAGCGACGGCACGCAGCTGAGCGTCTCGGGCACCCTCGTGGGCGCCAAGCAGGCGCAGAAGATCGTCGAGATCAACGGCTACGACGTCGAGGTGCCGATGGCCGAGCACCTCATCGTGATGCTCTACACCGACCGCCCGGGCATCGTCGCCGTCTACGGCAAGGAGTTCGGCGAGGCCAGCATCAACATCGCCGGCATGCAGATCGCACGCCGCGAGGCCGGCGGCGAGGCACTGAGCGTGCTCACCGTCGACTCGCGCGTGCCCGACGAGCTGCTCGAGCGCGTGCAGTCGGCGATCGACGCCCGCGTCATGCGGGCCATCACGATCGTCGAGCAGTAGACAGACCGCACCCGCCGCGCGACGATGCGCGGCGGACGAAGGAGGACCCCATGACCCGCACCCTCGACCTCGCCATCATCGGCGGAGACGGCATCGGCCCCGAGGTGACCGCCGAGGCCCTGAAGGTGCTGCGCGTCGCCGTCGACGGGCACGCGACCGTGCGCGAGACCGCCTACCCACTGGGCGCCGAGCACTACCTCGCGATGTGGTAGATCCTCGCCTACGAGACCCTTCCGGCGCTCGCGAAGCACGATGCCATCCTGTTCGGCGCCGTCGGAGGCGACCCCCGGGATCCGCGCCTGGCGGGCGGCATCATCGAGCGCGGACTGCTGCTGAAGCTGCGCTTCGCGTTCGACCACTACGTCAACCTGCGCCCGACGATGCTCGCCCCGGGCATCTCCTCGCCGCTCGCCCACCCGGGCGAGGTCGACTTCGTCGTCGTGCGCGAGGGCACCGAGGGCCCCTACGTCGGCAACGGCGGCCGCTTCCGGCAGGGAACCCCGCACGAGGTCGCCACCGAGGTCTCGATCAACACCGCGTTCGGCATCGAGCGCGTCGTGCGCTTCGCCTTCGCGCAAGCCGCGGCGCGCCGCCAGAAGCTCACGCTCGTGCACAAGACCAACGTGCTCGTGCACGCCGGCGCGCTGTGGCAGAGCACCGTCGACCGCGTCGCGCCCGAGTTCGCCTCCGTCACCGTCGACTACCTGCACGTCGACGCGGCGACGATCTTCCTCGCGACCGACCCGTCGCGCTTCGACGTGATCGTCACCGACAACCTGTTCGGCGACATCCTCACCGACCTCGCCGCCGCCATCGGCGGCGGCATCGGGCTCGCCGCCTCGGGCAACCTCAACCCCGACGGCGCGTTCCCGAGCATGGTCGAGCCGGTGCACGGCTCCGCGCCCGACATCGCGGGGCAGCAGAAGGCCGACCCGACCGCGGCGATCCTCTCGGTCGCGATCCTGCTCGATCAGCAGGGCCTGCCGGATGCCGCGGCGCGCATCCGCGCCGCGGTGCTCGCCGACCTCGCAGAGCGGGGCCCGTCGCCCCGCCGCACGAGCGAGGTCGGAGACGCCATCGCCGCCCGCCTGCGCTGACCCGGCGGGCGTCCCGACCGCCCGCCTGCACCAACCGGCGGGCGCCAGCGCCCGCCGATTGGCCTGAGCCCCCGCACGGGCCCGGGCAGTACGCTGTAGCCACGCTCACCCGGCGGCCCCGTGCCGTCGGCGACCTCTCGAGGATCCCCATGACGACTCTCCTTCCGATGGCGACGCCCGACCTCGCCTGGGCCGTGACCCGCAACGATGCGGCGAAGCCTGTCGCCGAGCGCGACGCGATTCTCGCCGACCCCGGGTTCGGCAAGCACTTCACCGACCACATGGTCGACATCTGCTGGAGCGAGCGCGGCGGCTGGCACCGCCCGCGCGTGCAGCCCTACGGCCCGATCACGCTCGACCCGGCCGCGTCGGTGCTGCACTACGGGCAAGAGATCTTCGAGGGCCTCAAGGCCTACCGGCACGCCGACGGCTCGATCTGGTCGTTCCGACCCGACGCGAACGCGCGCCGCCTGCAGCGCTCGGCGAAGCGCCTGGCGCTGCCCGAGCTGCCCGAGCAGTACTTCATCGAGGCGCTGCGGCAGCTCATCGCCATCGACGGCGACTGGGTACCGAGCGCTCCCGAGACGAGCCTGTACCTGCGGCCCTTCATGTTCGCGAAGGAGGCCTTCCTCGGCGTGCGCCCGGCGCACAAGGTGGCGTTCTACGTCATCGCCTCGCCGGCCGGCGCGTACTTCCACGGCGGCGTGAAGCCTGTGTCGATCTGGTTGTCGACCGAGTACTCGCGGGCCGGCAAGGGCGGCACGGGTGCGGCGAAGACGGGCGGCAACTACGCCGCCTCGCTCGTCGCCCAGGCCGAGGCGGCCGAGCACGGCTGCGCGCAGGTGCTCTTCCTCGACTCCGTGGAGGGGAAGTGGCTGGAGGAGCTCGGCGGCATGAACGTCGTGCTCGTCTACAAAGACGGCACGCTCGTTACGCCGAAGAGCGACTCGATTCTCGAGGGCATCACGCGCGACTCGATCCTGCAGCTGGCGGAAGACCGCGGGCACCGCGTCGAGCGCCGCCAGGTGAGCATCGACGAGTGGCGCGAGGGGGCCGCCTCCGGCGACATCGTCGAGGCCTTCGCCTGCGGCACCGCGGCCGTCGTCACGCCGATCGGCATGATCAAGGCCGCCGACTTCGAGATCGGCAGCCCCGACGCGGTCGCGGGCGAGCTGACGATGTCGCTGCGTGCCGAGCTCACCGACATTCAGTACGGCCGTCGGCCCGACCCGCACGGCTGGATGCTGCGGCTGGACGCCTGAGCGCGTGGCCCGCATCGACCCCGACTTTCCCCGCATGAGCGCCGGCGCGCGCCTCGGCGTGCTCGCGCTGTGCCTCGGGGCGGGCGCCGCCCTCGGCTTCCTCGGCACTCTCGGCCACCAGTCGCTGCCGCCGGTCGGCGTCGCCATCGGCCTCATCACCGTGGCGCTGTACCTCGCGGGCCTGCGGGCGTGGGGCGGCGTGCGGGGCCCGGCCACCGCCGGCGCCGTCGGGGTGGGAATCGTCGTGGGTGCCATGGCCACGGTCACCGACGGCTCGGTGCTCGTTCCCGGCAACCCCATCGGCTACGTCTGGCTGCTCGGCGTCGCGATGATCGCGCTTGTGGTGCTCGGCTGGCCGAGCGTCCAGCGAGCTCCCCGGCCCGCGGCGGCTAGCATGGTGCCCGGTGGCGCTGCGGCGCCCGCATCCGAGCGGTTCACCGAAGAGAAAGACTCCGCACAGCCGTGACCTACGTGATCGCCCTTCCCTGCGTCGATGTCAAAGACCGCGCGTGCATCGACGAGTGCCCCGTCGACTGCATCTACGAGGGCGACCGCATGCTCTACATCCACCCCGACGAGTGCGTCGACTGTGGAGCGTGCGAGCCGGTGTGCCCCGTCGAGGCGATCTTCTACGAAGACGACCTGCCCTCGGAGTGGAGCGACTACTACACCGCGAACGTCGAGTTCTTCAGCGAGATCGGCTCGCCCGGCGGCGCGGCGAAGGTCGGCGTGATCGCGGGCGACCACCCGGTCGTCGCCGCGGTGCCGCCGCAGGCGTAGCGGACCCCGGTGGCTCGAACTCTTCCCGACTTCCCCTGGGATTCCCTCGCGCCGTTCGCGGCGCGCGCCCGTGAGCACGTCGACGGCATCGTCGACCTCTCCGTCGGCTCGCCGGTCGACCCGACGCCCGCCGTCGTGCGCGAGGCGCTCATCGCCGCGACAAATGCGCACGGCTACCCGCAGACGATGGGAACGCCCGCCCTGCGCGAGGCGATCGTGCGCTGGTACGCCCGGCGGCGCGCGGTGACGCTGAGCGGGCCGGATGCGGTGCTGCCGACCATCGGAAGCAAAGAGCTCGTCGCCCTGCTGCCCCTGCTGCTCGGCCTCGGGCCCGGCGACACCATCGTCTTCCCCCGCACCGCCTACCCGACCTACGCCGTCGGAGCCGCCCTCGTCGGCGCCACCGGCGTCGCGGAGGACGACCCCGCACGCTGGCCCGCCGGCACGCGTCTGATCTGGCTCAACTCGCCGGGCAACCCGAACGGGGCGGTGCTCGGCGTCGAGCGGTTGCGCGCGGCCGTCGCACGCGCCCGCGAGCTCGGAGCCGTGCTCGTCAACGACGAGTGCTACGCCGAGCTCGGCTGGCAGCCCGAGCGCTGGGCGTCGTCGGATGCCCCCGGCGACGACTCCGTGCCGAGCATCCTGCACCCCGCCGTCACGGGCGGCGACCACAGTGGGCTGCTGAGCGTCTACTCGCTGTCGAAGCAGTCGAACCTGGCCGGGTACCGAGCGGCGTTCCTCGCGGGCGACCCCGCGATCGTGGGCGCGCTGCTCGAGGTGCGCAAGCACGCCGGGCTGATCCCGCCCGCGCCCGTGCAGGCGGCGATGATCGCCGCTCTCGACGACGACGCGCACGTTGCCGAGCAGCGCGAGCGCTACCGCGCCCGCCGCGCCGTGCTGCTCGCCGCGCTCGAGGGGGCCGGGTTCCGCATCGATCGCTCGGAGGCGGGGCTCTACCTCTGGGCGACGCGCGACGAGCCGTCATGGACGACGATCGGGCTGCTCGCCGACCACGGCATTCTCGCCGCGCCGGGCACGTTCTACGAGGGAGACAGCTCGCGGCACGTGCGGCTCGCCCTCACAGCGACCGACGAGCGCATCGCGGCGGCCGCCGCGCGCTTGGCGCACCTCTCCAACGCCTGAGCGCGCCTGTTGGGGGGTGCCACACTGGTGCCGTCTTCCGCATAGGCTGTAGGTGGGTCACTCCCGGGCCGCCACCACCACCATGGCTCGTGCCGGGACCCCGCCCCCACCACCGATCACACCCCGATCACCCCCTGCGAGGAGGCGCCGTGAGCGACAGCACCGACAAGGCCACGCTGCACTTTCCCGGCGGCACCGCCGAGTTCCCGATCCTGCCGAGCGTCGATGGCGCCTCCAGCATCGATGTCTCGACGTTGACGCGGCAGACCGGCCTGACGGCGCTCGACTACGGCTACGTCAACACGGCGTCGACGCGCAGCGCGATCACGTACATCGACGGCGAGCAGGGCATCCTGCGCTACCGCGGCTACGCGATCGAGGACATCGCCGCGAACTCCACCTTCCTCGAGGTCGCCTGGCTGCTGATCTACGGCGAGCTGCCGACCGCGTCCGAGCTCGCCGCCTTCGACGACCGGGTGCGCCACCACACGCTGCTGCACGAAGACCTCAAGCGCTTCTTCGATTCGCTGCCGCACCAGGCGCACCCGATGTCGGTGCTGTCGAGCGCGGTCAGCGCTCTGTCGACCTACTACGGCGACTCGCTCGACCCGCACGACCCCGAGCAGGTCGAGATCTCGACCATCCGCCTGCTGGCGAAGCTGCCGGTCATCGCCGCCTACGCGCACAAGAAGGCGATCGGCCAGGCCTTCCTCTACCCCGACAACTCGCTGAACTTCGTCGAGAACTTCCTGCGTCTCAACTTCGGCATCATGGCCGAGCCCTACGAGGTCAACCCCGTGCTCGTGAAGGCGCTCGACCGCCTGCTGATCCTGCATGAGGACCACGAGCAGAACGCCTCGACCTCGACCGTGCGCCTCGTCGGCTCGACCGGCGCCAACCTCTTCGCCTCGATCTCGGCGGGCATCAACGCCCTCTCGGGCCCGCTGCACGGCGGCGCCAACGAGGCCGTGCTCGACATGCTCGCGCGCATCCGCGATTCGGGTGAGGGCGTCGAGCGCTT
>JAIXXG010000081.1 GCA_027490915.1 Microbacteriaceae bacterium | reverse complement strand
CGAACTTCGGACGGGAAGGCGCGATCAGCGGATGCGCTGGCAGCGGCGGCAGAAGTGCGAGCCGCGGTTCATGAACTGCTCGCGCACGATCGGCCGGCCGCAGCGCGGGCACGGCTTGCCCTGCTGACCGTAGGCGCGCAGCGAGTGGCTGAAGTAGCCCGAGGCGCCGTTGACGTTGACGTACTGCGCGTCGAAGCTCGTGCCGCCCTCGTCGAGCGCGCGGCGCAGCACGACGCGCACCTCCTCGAGCAGCTCGCGGGCCTTGCGCGTCGAGAGCGTCTCGGTCGGCTGGTCGTAGTGCACCCGCGCCGCCCACAGCGCCTCGTCGGCGTAGATGTTGCCGATGCCGCTCACGAGCGTCTGGTCGAGCAGCGCGCGCTTCACCGTCGTGCGCTTGCCCTGCAGTCGGCGCAGGAAGGCGCGCTCGTCGAACGCGGGGTCGAGCGGGTCGCGCGCGATGTGGGCGACCTGGCTCGGGATGCTCGCGAGCGGCAGCCCGTATCCCGCCGCCGCGCCGTCGCGCGTCGGCAGCAGCGCGTCCACCGCCATCGAGCCGAAGATGCGCTGGTCGACGAAGTCGACCCGCAGCGGGCCGTGCGTCGGATGCTCCAGAGCGAAGCGGATGCGCGTGAGCGGAGCGGCCTCGGCCGCCGGGTCGCGCAGCAGCACCTGCCCGCTCATGCCGAGGTGGGTGACGAGCGCGGCCGACGGCTCCCGGCCCGGCTCATCGAGCGGCAGCCAGAGGAACTTGCCGCGCCGCACCGCGCCGAGCAGGCGCGCCCCCGTCAGCCGGTCGACGAAGTCCTCCGCCGGGCCGTCGTGGCGCTTGAGCGAGCGCTCGTCGAGCACCTCGACCGCGGTGATGCGCGCACCGGTGACGGCGGGCTGCAGGCCGTGGCGCACGACCTCGACTTCGGGAAGCTCAGGCACGGGAGGCGAGGGGGGCGATCAGGCCCGGGCCTGCAGGGCCGTCCAGGCCTCGAGCGCGGCGGCCATCTCGGCCTGCTTCTTGCTCGTGCCCGAGCCCGTGGCGACGGCCTCGCCCGCGAGCACGACGGTCGCGGTGAAGACCTTGGAGTGGTCGGGGCCGTCGTCGGCCACCTGGTAGACGGGCAGGCCGAGGTTGAGCGTCGCCGCCAGCTCTTGCAGCGACGTCTTCGGATCCATTGCGGCACCGAAGCGGTCGGGGTCGGCGCGCAGCGGCTCGATGAGCCGCAGCACGAGGGCCGTGGCGACCTCTCCGCCGAGATCGAGGTAGGTCGCGCCGATGAGCGCTTCGACGGTGTCGGCGAGGATCGACGACTTCTCGCGGCCGCCCGTGAGCTCTTCGCCCTTGCCGAGCTTGAGGTGCTCGCCGAGTCCGATCGCGCGAGCGACCTCGGCGAGGGCCACAGCCGACACGAGCGAGGCGCGCCTCTTGGCGAGGTCGCCCTCGCTGAGCTCGGGGTAGCTCGTGTAGAGCATGACCGTGACGGCCTGCCCCAGAATCGCGTCGCCGAGAAACTCGAGTCGCTCGTTCGTCGCGACGCCGCCGTGCTCGTAGGCCCACGACCGGTGCGTCAAGGCGAGGTCGAGCAGCTCAGGATCGAGCGCGACCCCGAGGGCCTGCTCGAGAGCTGCCGTGCTCACCGGGAGTGGTGATAACTCAGACGTCGGCGACCTTGCGGCCCTTGTACTCCATGTACAGGGGCGTGCCGGCCGAGTCCTCCACGACCTTCGCGCGGTGCGGCAGGCTGTAGACGACCTTGCCGTTCTCGATGGTCTTGACGAGGGTGGGGGCCGACGCCTTCCACTGCGAGCGGCGCGCGTTGGTGTTCGAGCGCGACATCTTCCGCTTGGGAACAGCCATGGTGGTTCTTCTCTCTGTCAGACCGGCGCGGTTGCGCGCCGGTGAGGTCGGGGTTCGGTGCTCAGTTCTCGTCGGCGTCGCGGGCCAGGCCCTCGAGCGCCGCCCAGCGCGGATCGATCTCCACACGGGGCTCCCGCGGGCCGACATCAGCCAGACGCTCGCCCGTCTCAGGGTCGAGACCCGGGCAATCGTCGCGGCACACCGGCTGGAACGGGAGCGACAGCACCACCGCGTCTCGCACCACCGGTTCACAATCCACGTGATCATCGTGAACCTGGTAGTCGTACGCGTCGTCCTGAGAATACGCGAAAAGCTCCTGGAATTCGACTTCGAGGGGCAGCTCGACGCGGTCGAGGCAGCGCACGCACTCGCCGACGGCGGTCGTGGCGGCCTCGCCCGTGACGAGGATTCCGTCGTGCAGGCCCTCGAGCCGCAGGTCGAGCTCGAGCTCGGTGCCGGCCGGCACCGTGACGACGGCGGCACCCAGCTGCTCGGGCACGGCGAACGTCAGGCTCTTCTCGCGCATCTCGCCGGGGCGGTGCACGAGGTCGCGCACGTTCACGCGATAGGGGTTCGAGGCGGCAGGCACAGCCGGTCAGTCTACCGGGCGGGCCCGGTGGTCTGAACGGGAGGGCGCAGAACCGTCGGTCAGGGCCGGGAATCGCGGCCGCACGTGCAACGACCGCGGGCATCCGTCGCCCGATCGCTCGGGATGCCCGCGGTCGTTCTCACGCTATGCCGCTACTTCTGCGCAACCGCCGAGAAAGCGCCGTCATACGCCTGCAAGGCGTCTGCGACCTGGTCGGGAGTCACGATGCACGGCGGCACGACGTGGATGCGGTTCTCGGCCGCGAACGGCAGCACCTTGCGGGCCATGAGCTCGGCCTTGAGGCGGTTGACGACGTCGACGCTGACCGGCTCGCGCGTCGCGCGGTCGGTGACGAGGTCGAGCGCCCAGAAGACGCCGAGGCCGCGCACGTCGCCGATCATCTCGTGCTTCTCGGCGAGCGCCCGCAGGCCGGGGCCGAGGTGCTGCTCGCCGATCATCCGCGCGTTCTCGACGATGCCCTCGTCGGTCATCGCGTCGATCGAGGCGACGATCGAGGCGGCGGCGAGGGGATGCCCGCTGTAGGTGAGTCCGCCCGGGAAGACCTTCTCGGCGAACGCCTCGGCGATCGTCGGGCTGATGACCACGCCGCCCACGGGCACGTAACCCGAGTTGACGCCCTTCGCGAAGGCGATGAGGTCGGGGGTGGCCCGGTTGGGGTTGATCGTCGGGTTCTGCCAGGCGAACCAGTCGCCGGTGCGGCCGAAGCCGGCCATGACCTCGTCGGCGATCCACACGATGTTGTACTTGTCGGCGAGCGCGCGCACGCCCTCGAGGTAGCCGGGCGGCGGGGCGAAGATGCCCGCGGTGCCGGGCACCGACTCGAGCAGGATCGCCGCGATCGTTCCGGGGCCCTCGGCGACGATCGTGCGCTCGAGGTGACGCAGGGCGCGGGCGCACTCCTGCTCGGGGGTCTCGGAGAAGAACTCGCTGCGGTAGGTGAACGGCCCAAAGAAGTGCACGTGCCCGTAGGCGTACTCGTTGGGCATGCGCCGCCAGTCGCCGGTCGCGGCGATCGCGGCCCCCGTGTTGCCGTGGTAGCTGCGGTAGGTCGAGAGCACCTTGTGCTTGTGGGTGGTGAGGCGCGCCATGCGGATGGCGTTCTCGATCGCGTCGGCGCCGCCGTTGGTGAAGAACACCTGGCTGAAGCCGGGGCCCGCCTTCTCGACGATGCGCTTCGCGGCCTCGCCGCGCACGAGGGCGGCGTGCGACGGCGCGACGGTCGCGAGCTGCGCGGCCTGCTGCTGGATCGCCGCGACGACCTTCGGGTGCGAGTGGCCGATGTTGGTGTTGACGAGCTGGCTCGAGAAGTCGAGGTAGGCGTCGCCGTCGTAGGTGTAGACGTAGCTGCCCTGCGCGCTCGCGGCGACGAAAGGCTTCAGCGCCCCCTGCGCGCTCCACGAGTGGAAGACGTACTGACGATCGAGCTCGTACGCCCGCACGCCATCGGCGGGGTTGTGAGCGGGAGAGGCGGGGGCGGTTGACCGGTTCAGAGTGTCGGTCATGGCTATCAGTCCTTGAGTCGAAGGAACGGGAATGCGCCCATTATCCCCGGTTGATCCCTGTTCTGACCCGGTCAGAGGCTCAGCTGCTCGTCGCGCAGAAGTGCAGGGATGCGCTCCTTGAACGGGAAGAACCCGCGGTGGGCGTGCGGCCAGGCGCGAGCATCCCACCCCCGCAGCTGACGATGCAGCGGGATGCCCTCCGCCCGCAGCGCCGCCGCGAGCGCGTCGAGCCGGTCGCGGGTCGGGCCGACTGGCGCGTGCGGGGTGAGCAACGCCTCGGCGCCGAGGCCGCGCAGCCAGGCGATCGCGGTGTCGGGGTGCAGGTCGGCGAGGTGCTCGGTGTGGGCCGCGGTGCCGCCTGAGCCGTGGTGCGCGGCGGCGCGGGCGAGCCCGTCGGCGAGCGCCGCGGCGGTGAAGCGCGCGGGCGCCGCGGCCGTGGCCGCGAGGGGTGAGCGCGGCTCCCCCGCGGTCGGCGCGGCGACGCCGAGCACGATCACCTCCGGCGGCAGGGCCGGCAGACTCTCGGCGTGCAGGTCGTCCTCGTGCAGCAGCAGCGCCACCCGCGTCGCGCGCGGCAGCGGCTCGGGCACGGGAGCCGGCCCGGCCGGCGGTACGGGGGCATCGTCGTCGACCGCGTGGGCGACGGTCGCAAGCCCGCGCGGCCGGAAGCGCCCGTCGGTATAGCGGGCGATGTTGTCGGCGGTGGCGAGGTAGGTCTTGCCGACCGTCTGCAGTCCCGCGACCCAGCGCCAGCTCAGGGTGTTCGAGGCAGGGTCGCCGTCGAGCAAGTGGCGCAGAAAGAAGTCGGCGCCGAGCTGCCAGGGCAGGCGAAGGGTGAAGATCCAGATGCTCGCGAACCACATGCGCGCGTGGTTGTGCAGGTAGCCGGTCTCGACGAGCTCGCGCGCCCAGTGGTCGAAGCCGTCGATGCCGGTTCGCCCCGCGACCGCGTCGTCGTAGGTCGCGCGCTCGGCAGCGCTCAGGGCGTCGAGTGTCGGCGCGGTGCTCGCGGTGTAGCGCGTCCACACGCTCGGCCGGCGCTCGAGCCAGCCCTTCCAGTAGGTGCGCCAGTAGACCTCCTGCACGAACTTCTCCGCACTCGCGAGACTGTGCCGCTCGAGCACGGCGGCCACGACTTCGCGCTCGGTGACGAGCCGGTGCCGCACCCAGGGCGACAGGGTCGACACGTTCGTGCGATCCCCCGGCCCGTGGTCGGCGTTGCGCTCGGCGGCGTAGGCGCGCCCAGCACGCGGAACGAAGTCGGCGAGCCGGGCGAGCCCGGCCGCCCGGGTCGGTTCGAACGCGGCTGCAACGTCGGCGGTCATGCCCTCATCGTGCGGCACCGCGGCTGAGAGGCGGCGGGATGCTCGGCGCGAGCATCCCGCACAACACAAGGGCTCACTCAGGTGCGACGGCAGCCTCTGCTCGTCGCGCACGTTCGCCCAGGTCGTGCGCGAGATCGTCGACGAGGGTGGGCGGAGAGAACCGCGAGGGAATCCACAAGACTTCAGGTCTCACCGCGAAGCTCGGGATTCCGTCGATGGCGATTCGCACGGCCCTGGCGTTCGGCACCGAGCGCGAGCGAAAAGCCTCGGTACTGACGGAAACGATGGCCTTGTAGTCGCTCGACCAAACGGGCTCGGTGCGATGCGGGATGAAGAGCTCGAATCGCTCATCGTTGAGCACGAGAAGCAGCTGTCGCCCGTACCCGATCGATCGGTCGACCTGGAGCTTCAGCCAACCCTGAAACCCGGCGTCTCCGCGCACCCAGTAGCGCGTGCCCGGACTGCGAACGCGAGAACTGAACGCGGCACTGCTCAGACTGAGCGCCAGGGTGAGAACAGCCACCACGACGATGCCGACCGCTAGCACCGGAAGGTACAACTCGTTCATGCCGCCACACTAACGACGAGGCCGTCCCGTCGCGCTGCGTCGCCCGCACACAGACGAGTGGTGACCGGGAACGTGGCAGGCAGCCGCTATAGGCGCTACGCACCCCGATTAGCTGCCGAAACCGACGACAGTCAGGCGAACTACACGCGGGCGCTCTTGCTGCCCTTCAGCGCCGGGATGACGTGCTCGCCGTAGACGCGCAGCGTCTCCTCTTTGTTGTCGTGCTGCAGGTAGCCGGCGAACTGGTCGACACCGAGGTCGCGCAGGGCTTCGAGCTTGTCGATGTGGTCTTTCGCATCCCCCAGCACGCAGAAGCGGTCGACGATCTCGTCGGGCACGAAGTCGACGTGGTCGTTGTGCGCCTTGCCGTGCGAGTTGTAGTCGTAGCCCTGCCGGCCCGCGATGTAGTCGGTGAGGGCCTTCGGCACGTCGGAGCTCTCGCCGTGCTTCGCGACGATGTCGGCGACGTGGTTGCCGACCATGCCACCGAACCAGCGGGTCTGGTTGCGCATGTGATCCATGTCGTGGCCGACGTACATCGGGGCGGCGACGCAGAACTTCACCGCCATCGGGTCGCGACCGGCCTTCTCGGCCGCATCCCGAACCGTCTTGATCATCCACTCGGCGATGTCGAGATCGGCGAGCTGCAGGATGAAGCCGTCACCGACCTCGCCCGTGAGCTTGAGGGCGAGCGGCCCGTAGGCGGCGACCCAGACCTCGGCCTG
>JAIXXG010000072.1 GCA_027490915.1 Microbacteriaceae bacterium | reverse complement strand
CTGCGCCCCTGGCTCACGAGCGTGCGCCTCGGCCGCCCCTTCGTCACCGTCAAGTGGGCCTCGAGCCTCGACGGCCGCGCCGCCGCCGCCGACGGCACCAGCCAGTGGATCACCGGCACCGCGGCCCGCCAGCGCGTGCACGAGCAGCGCGCCGCCCACGACGCGATCGCCGTCGGCACCGGCACGGTGCTCGCCGACGACCCCACCCTGACCGCGCGCGGCGACGGCGGCGAGCTGCTGCCGCACCAGCCGATCCCGGTCGTGTTCGGCACGACCCCGGTGCCGCCCGGCGCGCGCCTGCGCGAGCACCCCGCCGGCCTCATCGAGCTGGGGCACCGCGACCTGGATGCGGGGCTCGCGCACCTCGCCGAGCGCGGCATCCGCCGGCTCTACGTCGAGGGCGGCCCGACCCTGGCCAGCGCGTTCCTGCGCGCCGGGCTCGCCGACGAGGTGCTGGTGTACCTCGCGCCGATGCTCATCGGAGGGCCGAAGGTCGCCCTGGACGAGCTGGGGGTGTCGACGATGAGCGAGGTGCATCGGCTCCGCATCCACCGCGTCGAGACGCTCGGCGACGACCTGCTCGTCGTCGCCCGCCCCCGCGGCACCGCCACGTCCACCCCTGGAGGTCACTGACCATGTTCACCGGACTCATCGAAGAACTGGGCGCCGTGGTGCGCTGGGAGCCCCGCGGCGACGCGGCCCGGCTGACCGTGCGCGGCCCGCTCGTGGTCAGCGACGCCGCCCACGGCGACTCGATCGCGGTCAACGGCGTGTGCCTCACCGTGATCGAGCAGGGCGACGACTGGTTCACCGCCGACGTCATGGGGCAGACCATCGCCATGAGCACGGTCAGCACCTGGTCCGAGGGCGAGCCCGTCAACCTCGAGCGCGCCGCCGCCGTCGGCGACCGCCTCGGCGGGCACATCGTGCAGGGCCACATCGACGGCACCACGACGGTGCTCGAGGTGCGGCAGCAGGACGCCTGGCGCGTGCTGCGGTTCTCGCTCGACGCCGCGCACGCCCCCCTCGTCGTCGACAAGGGCTCGATCGCGGTCGACGGCGTCAGCCTCACCGTGAGCGCGGCCGGCGACGACTGGTTCGAGGTCTCGCTCATCCCGGAGACGCTCGCCGTGACCACCCTCGGCCGCAAGCAGGTCGGCGACACCGCCAACCTCGAGACCGACATCCTCGCTCGACATGTAGCACGGCTGGTGCGATTCGGCGCCACCGCTGACGGAAGGACCCTGTCATGAGCATCGGAACCATCCCCCAGGCCCTGGCCGCGCTGCGCGAGGGCAAGCCGGTGCTCGTCGCCGACGACGAGAGCCGCGAGAACGAGGGCGACGTCATCATCTCGGCCGAGCTCGCCACGCCGCAGTGGATCGCCTGGACGATCCGCCACACGAGCGGCTTCCTGTGCGCGCCGATGACCAACGAGGTCGCCGACCGGCTCGACCTGCCGCTCATGGTCACCGACAACCAAGACCCGCGGCAGACCGCCTACACGATCACCGTCGACGCCGCAGACCGCATCACGACCGGCATCAGCGCAGGCGACCGCGCGCACACCCTGCGTGTGCTCGCCGACCCGACGGCGACCCCGGCCCGCCTCATCCGCCCCGGCCACATCCTGCCGCTGCGCGCCGTCGACGGCGGCGTGCGCGAGCGCGCCGGGCACACCGAGGCGGCCGTCGAGCTCATGCGCCTGGCCGGCCTGCAGCCGGTCGCGGCGATCGGCGAGGTCGTCACCGACGAGGGCGACATGATGCGCCTTCCCGAGCTCATCCGCTTTGGCGAGCAGGAGGGCGTCGTCGTCATCACGATCGTCGACCTCATCGCCTACCTCGAGTCGGGCGAGGACTTCGCCGCGGCGTCGCCCGGTCGCACCGGCGAGCGCGCGAGCAGCGTGACCTTCGAGGTGGCGACGACCGTTCCGACCACGCACGGCCCGTTCTCGATGCGCGCCTACCGCGACCGCAAGACGGGCGCCGACCACGTGGCGATCGTCAGCGGGATGCCCCACGACGACATGATCGTGCGCGTGCACTCCGAGTGCCTCACGGGTGAAGCGTTCGGCTCGCTCAAGTGCGAGTGCGGGCCGCAGCTCGACGCCGCGCTCGACGTCATCCAGCGCCAGGGCGGAGCGGTGCTCTACATGCGCGGCCACGAGGGCCGAGGGATCGGGCTCATCAACAAGCTCAAGGCCTACCGCCTGCAGGAGGACGGCTACGACACCCTCGACGCCAACCTCGCTCTCGGCCTGCCGGCCGACGCGCGCGACTACGAGGCCGCGAGCGACATGCTGCGCGATCTCGGCGTGACGCGCGTGCGCCTGCTGAGCAACAACCCCGAGAAGCAGCGCCAGCTGACCCAGTACGGTGTCGAGGTGAGCGCGCTCGTGCCGCTCGTGGTGGGTGTCGGCGACGACAACGAGGGCTACCTCAGCGCGAAGCGCGACCGCATGGGCCACCGCCTGCCGGAGAGCATCACGAGCGCCCCCGTGTTCGCCACCATCGAAGGGAAGACCGCATGAGCGGCGCCGGATCACCCACTCTCACCGTCGACGGCACGGGTCTCACCGTGGCGATCGTCGCGGGGCAGTGGCACACCGCCATCAGCGAGGGGCTCAAGGCCGGCGCCCGCCGCGTGCTCGAGGCCGCGGGCGCGACCGTGGTCGAGTACGCCGTGCCCGGGTCGTTCGAGCTGCCCGTGGTGAGCAAGGCCGCGCTCGAGGCGGGGGCCGATGCCGTGGTCGCGCTCGGCGTGATCATCCGGGGCGGCACCCCCCACTTCGAGTACGTCAGCGCCGCCGCGACCGACGGGCTCACGCGGGTCGCGCTCGACACGGGCAAGCCGGTCGGCTTCGGCGTGCTGACGCTCGAGAACGAGCAGCAGGGTCTCGACCGGGCGGGCCTGCCCGGCTCGATGGAGGACAAGGGCGCCGAGGCGGCGGAGGCCGCGATCGCGACCGCGCGGGTGCTGCAGGCGATCCGCGGCTGATCCGCTCGACCGCAGGGCCTGGAACCTGCGGAAACCTCATCGGCAACGATGTGGGATGCGGTTGCAGTCCTCTGAGAATCGCATGGAACCGGGCCAGTTCGGGGTGGAACGATCCGTCCACCGCATGAAACGTCTGCAACCGGTTGCAGAGCGCGCGCCCTCGGGTGATACTCCCCCCACGGGAGGTCGTCAGCGACGACGGCGTCGCTCCTCCCGCTGAGGGGGAGCAGTTCATGCGCACTCGATCTCGGCACGCGGCAGTCGGGGGCATCGCCCTCGCGCTGTCCGTCATCGCCACCTTCCTCGTCGGGCCGACCACGGCCACGGCGGCCACCGCCACCAACAATCCCGACTTCAGCGCCAACGTCATGGCGCCGCTCGAGGTCAGCGACTGGACGCAGTTCAGCAACCAACTCGCGACCGTCGAGGCCTACGGCGTCGACGCGGTCACGGTCGATGTCTGGTGGGGCAAGGTCGAAGCCGCCGGCGACAACCAGTTCAACTGGAGCTACTACGACCAGATCTTCCAGGTCATCACGAGCCGCGGGCTCGACATCGTGCCGATCTTCTCGTTCCACCAGTGCGGGGGCAACGTCGGCGACACGTGCAACATCCCGCTGCCGTCGTGGCTCTGGAGCAAGTACCAGGGCGCGACCCTCAACGGCGTGACGCTCGACATCAACGGCCTCAAGCACCGCAGCGAGCAGGGCAACTTCTCGAGCGAGACGGTGCAGGGCTGGGCCACGCCGCTCGTGCAGAACGAGTACCAGGCGTTCACCCAGGCCTTCGTGGCGCGCTACGGCACGACCTACGCCACCCGCATGCAGGAGATCAACGTCTCGCTCGGCCCGGCCGGCGAGTTGCGGTACCCCTCGTACAACAGCCACGACTCCGGCACCGGCTATCCGACGCGCGGCGCCCTGCAGGCCTACTCGCCGCTCGCCATCAAGAGCTTCCAGCAGTGGGCGCTCGCGAAGTACGGCACCCTCGCGGGCATCAACGCCGCGTGGGGCTCGAGCGTCACGGCCGTCACCCAGGTGCAGCCGCCGAGCAACGCCGGGTTCTTCTTCTCCTCCGGCGACTACCGCAACACCCCGTACGGCAAAGACCTGATCGACTGGTACAACAAGAGCCTGGTCGACCACGGCGAGCGGATGCTCGACACCGTGCTCGCCGCCCTCGGCTCGTCCTTCCCGGGCGCCGAGATCGGCTACAAGATCCCCGGCGTGCACTGGTCGATGACCGGGCCGACGCCGAGGGCCGCGGAGGTCACGGCCGGGCTGATCCAGACCAGCGTCGACATGTATGCCGTGAACACCGGTCGGGGCTACGCCAACATCGTCGGCCTCGCCAACCGGGTGGCCGACTCGGGTCGCGGCGTGATCCTGCACTTCACCTGCCTCGAGTTCAACGATGAGAACTTCGCCCCGCAGTACTCGCAGGCGAAGACCCTCGTCGGCTGGGTCGGTGCGGAAGCCGGACGGCAGGGGGTGAAGATCAAGGGCGAGAACGCGCTCGCGGGCGGCATCACGTCGAACACCGGCTGGGACAACGTCAACCAGGCGTTCGACAGCTTCCCGTACATCGGCATGACCGTGCTGCGGGTCGGGGAGGTCGCCTCGGGCACGGGCGCCACCCGCTACGCCCAGTTCATCCAGAAGTACCGGCCGGCGGGCTCCAGCTGGAACTCGCTGTACGTGCGCGGCACCAACAACAACTGGGGTCTCGGCACGCCCATGGTGAAATCGGGCGATGTCTGGACGGCGACGAACGTGTCGTTCGGCACGGCGACGAACCAGCGGTTCAAGTTCGACGTGCGCGGCGACTGGACGCTGAACTTCGGCGGCACGGGCCTCAGCGGCACGGCCGTGCAGAACGGCGGCGACATCGCCGTGACCCCCGGCACGACCTACACGATCACCTTCAACGAGGTGACGAAGGCATACTCGGCGACTCCGACCGGGTCGCAGCCACCCCAGGGCCAGGGGGTGACGGTGCACTTCGCCGAGTGGCAGTCGGCGACGAGCTACTCGATCCACACCTGGAACGGCATCAGCGGAACCTTCCCGATGACCTACGAGGGCTTCATCAACGGGCGGCACTGGTGGAAGGTGACGCTCGCGAACGCCCCGACCTCGTTCGGGTTCACCTTCACCAACAGCAACGGCAACTGGAACGCGCCCGACCGGCAGTACGCGAACCAGGCGAGCACGATCTACGTGCTGCCCGGCAGCGCGACGATCTACACCGCCCGGCCGTGACAGCGGGGTGGGGGTGCGCTGCGAGCGGCGCACCCCCACCCGTTCCACGCGCCCCGAACAGGGGCCACGGCAGGCCGCGCGCCGGAAGCCGGCATCGCCCTAGCCTTGCGCGTGTGAGCACGCCACCTCTCCCCCCTGCCTTCACGCCCTTCGCCGAGCCGACCCGCCGGGTCAGCGCCCGATGGATCGCCCTCTTCGCCACCGCCTGGCTCGGCATCTGGATGGCGCAGCTGACACCCATCCAGCTGCTGCTGCCGCAGGAGGTCGACGCCCTCGCGGGCGGAGACGACTGGACGCAGAGCGTCGTCGCCTTCGGCATCATCTCCGCCATCGCCGGGGCCTGCGCGCTCATCGTCTTCCCGCTCACGGGCGCGCTCAGCGACCGCACCACCTCCCGCTTCGGGCGCCGCAAGCCGTGGATCCTCGCGGGAAGCCTGCTCTTCGCGGCCTCGCTCGTCGCCCTCGCGCTTCAGACCACGCTCGTCGGCATCGGCATCACCTGGTCGCTCGCCATCAGCGGGTTCTGCATGGCCTCGGCCGGCATCACGGCGATGATCGCCGACCAGGTGCCGGTCGACCAGCGCGGCTTCGTCTCGGCATGGGTCTCGGCCCCGCAGGCGATCGGCACCGTGCTCGGACTCGCGCTCGTGCTGATCCTCGGTGTGGGCCTGCTCGGGGGGTACATCCTCGTCGCCGGGCTGCTCATCGTGCTGGTGCTGCCGTTCGTGCTGGGAGTGCGCGACGAGGCTCTGCCCCGCATCCTGCGCCCGCCGTTCCGGCCCGGGATGCTCGTCACGGGTCTCTGGATCAGCCCCCGTCAGCACCCCGACTTCGCCTGGACGCTCGTGAGCCGCGTGCTCGTCAACATCGGCAACGCCCTCGGCACCACGCTGCTGCTGTACTTCATCCTCTACGGGCTCGGCCGCACCGAGACCGCCGAGGACGACCTGCTGCTGCTCACCGCCGTGTACCTCGTGTTCTTCACGGCGTCGGCGCTCGGGTTCGGGCGGGTGAGCGACCGCTTCGGGCAGCGCAAGCCGTTCGTCTACGTCGCCGCCTATCTGCAGGCACTCGCCGCCCTGCTGCTCGCGGTGGTTCCCGACTACACGATCGCGATGGTCGCGGCGGCGTTCCTCGGCATCGGCTACGGCAGCTTCATGGCCGTCGATCAGGCGCTCGCCACCCAGGTGCTGCCCGACCGGCACAGCCGCGGCAAGGACCTCGGCATCATGAACGTGGCCCTCGCGGTTCCGCAGGCGGTCGCTCCCCTGCTCGGGGCGCTGCTGGTGGCCGCGGCGGGCGGATTCACGGCACTGTTCGTCGCCGCCGCCGTCGCGGCGACGCTCGGGGGGCTCGCGGTGCTGCCCGTGCGCTCGGTGCGCTGAGCCCTACTTCAGGAACAGCGCGCGCAGCCGGCTCGTCGTGAAGACGATGCCGATCGCGATCATCACGAGGTAGTAGCCGACGTGCACGAGCATCATGCTCGAGAGCGCCCCCGTGGTGAGCCCGCGCACGAGCTCGACGCCGTGCCAGAGCGGCAGCGCCTGGATGACCCACTGGATCGCCTCGGGGTACACCGTGATGGGGTAGAACGTCGCCGAGAACAGGAACATCGGCAGCATGATGAAGGCGATCCAGTCCATCTGGTTGAACGTCTTCATGTAGCTCGTGATCGCCATGCCGAGGCTCGCGAAGCCGAAGGCGATGAGCAGCACGGCCGGCAGCGCGAGCAGCGCCGTCCACGCCAGGTTGAGCCCGAACACCTGCATGATCACCATGAAGCCGACGGCGTACATCGCGCCGCGCAGCAGGGCGAGGAAGATCTCGCCGAGGGCGACGTCGAGCGGGCCGAGCGACGTGGCGAGCATCCCGTGATACAGCCGCGAGTAGTTCAGCTTGAAGAACACGTTCCAGGTCGAGTCGTAGACCGCGCCGTTCATGGCCGAGACGGCGAGCAGTGCGGGCGCGATGAAGGCCGCGTACGGCACCTCCTGACCCGTGGAGGTCTGCACCGTGCCGACGAGGGCTCCGAAGCCGATGCCGAGCGAGAGCAGGTAGAACACCGGCTCGAAGAAGCCGCTGAGCACGACGAGCCCGTTCGTGCTGCGCGTCGCGAGAAACCCGCGATGGATGACCGCGCGCGTGTTGCCGGCGTACAGCGCACTGCGGCGCGGCGCGAACTGCTGCTCGGTCGAGGTCGTGGCGGTCACTTGTTGAGCCTCCGCGCGAAGTGGCGGTGCGTCGCCCAGAGGGCAACGGCGAACAGGGTGACGAGGTAGCCGACGTGGGTGACCGTCAGCCACAGGGGCTCGTCGAGGCCGTAGCTGACCACGCGCCCGAGCTCGGTGCCGTGCCAGAGCGGCGACGCCCAGCCGAGCGGCTGCAGCCAGAGCGGCAGCTGCTCGAGCGGGAAGAACGTGCCCGAGAACAGGAAGAGCGGCGTGATCGCGAAGCGCTGCAGCATCGCCATCTGGCCTTTGTCTTCGGTGATCGTCGAGGTGTACGCCGCCTGCGCGGCGCCGATCGCCATGCCGGTGAGGCTCGCGGCGATGATCGCCAGCCAGCCCGCGGGCGAGGGCACGGCCCCGAACAGCACGATGATGCCGAAGTAGATCGCCACCGTCGCGACGATGCGGATCGCGAGCTGGATCATGGTGCCGTTGACGATCTGCGCGGGCGAGATCGGGGCGGCGTTCATGGCGAAGAAGATCGGGTTCCACTTGAACCCCGCCATGATCGGGTAGCTCGTCTCGTTCGCGGCGATGGTCATCGCCGCCGTCGCCATGAGCGCGGGCGCCACGAACTGCAGGTAGGTGACGCCCCCGACACCCTGCGGCACGAGGCTCGCGAGCCCCACCCCGAGGGCGAACAGGTAGATGAGCGGGTTGCCGAAGCTCTGGAAGATCGCGTCGGGCAGGTAGCCGCGCATGCCCCGCAGCCGGTGCTCGGCGACGTACCACGAGCCCCAGCGGCGCGGGGCGATGCCCGCGGCGAGCGCGCGCTCCGCATCCGTCATCGTCGGCGCCGCCGGCGTCAGGTCGGGGGCGGTCATTCGATCAGGCTCCGCCCGGTCAGGCGCAGGAAGACGTCCTCCAGGCTCGAGCGGCGCACGAGCGAGGTGATCGGCTCGAGACCCCGGTGCGTCAGCTGCTCGAGCACGGCCTCGCCGTTGTCGCTGTAGACGAGGATGCGGTCGGGCAGCACCTCCAGGCGCTCCCCCACCCCAGCCAGTCGCTCGGCGGCCTCGGCGTTCTTGTCGCTGCCGAACCGCACCTCGAGCACCTCCCTGCTCGAGTACTCGCGGATCAGCGCCGCGGGCGAGCCCTCGGCCATGATGCGACCCTTGTCGACGACCACGAGGCGGTCGCAGAGCTGCTCGGCCTCATCCATGTAGTGCGTCGTGAGCACGAGCGTCGTGCCGCGCTCCTTGAGGCGGAACAGGCGGTCCCACAGGATGTGCCGGGCCTGCGGGTCGAGACCGGTCGTGGGCTCGTCGAGCAGCAGGATGCGCGGCTCGTTGATGAGCGCCCGCGCGATCGTGAGGCGGCGCTTCATGCCGCCCGAGAGGTCGTCGACCTTCGCCTTCGCCCGGTCGGTCAGCTGCGCGAACTCGAGCAGCGCATCGGCGCGCTCAGAGATGACACGGCGCGGCAGTCCGAAGTAGCGCCCATAGACCAGCAGGTTGTCGCGCACCCGCAGCTCTTGGTCGAGGTTGTCCTGCTGCGGCACGACGCCCAGCTGCGAGCGAATGTCGGGGCCGTGCTGGTTCGGGTCGAGGCCCAGGATGCTCAGCTCGCCGGCCGTGCGCGTCGAGACCGCCCCCACCATGCGCATGGTGGTCGACTTGCCGGCCCCGTTCGGGCCGAGCAGTCCGAACGACTCACCGGGCGCGACGTCGAAGTCGATGCCATCGACGGCGGTGAAGTCGCCGTAGGTCTTGGTGAGCTGGCGCGCGGAGATGACGGGGTGGGGCACGAGGGAACAGCCTAGACCCGTCGGGCCCCGCGCGGGCGGGTGGCCGCGGATGCGCATACGGTCGGCGCTGAGGGACGGTCGGCCAGGATGGACGCATGAGCGCGAGCACCGCATCCCCCCGCCGCCGCTTCGGACGCCCCGGCGGCTCCTCCGCCGACGACGGGCCCCGCGCGACCTTCCGGCAGCTGCTGCCGTACCTGCTCGAGCACCGCGCGGTGCTGAGCTGGGTCGTGGTGATCAGCATGCTGGGCGCGATCGCCTCGCTCGCGCAGCCGCTGCTGGTCTCGCAGGTCATCGGCATCGTCGAGCAGGGCGGCGACCTCGCGCCCGTCGTCACGCTGCTCGTCGTGCTCGTCATCGCCGCCGGACTGCTGAGCGGCTTCGGCCACTACCTGCTGCAGCGCACCGGCGAGGGGGTCGTGCTGTCGAGCCGGAGGGCGCTCGTGCGCCGCCTGCTGCACCTTCCGATCAGCGAGTTCGACGAGCGCCGCACGGGCGATCTGGTGAGCCGCGTCGGCAGCGACACCACCCTGCTGCGGGCCGTGCTGACCCAGGGCCTCGTCGAGGCCATCGGCGGCAGCCTCACCTTCCTCGGCGCACTGATCGCGATGACCATCATCGATCCGGTGCTGCTGGGGCTCACGGTGCTCGTGATCGCCGTGTCGGTCGTCACCGTCGTGCTGCTGTCGCAGCGTATCCGCATCGCCAGCCGGAAGGCGCAGGAGAGGGTCGGCGAGCTCGCGGCGGCGGTCGAGCGGTCGATCTCGGCGATCCGCACCGTGCGGGCGGCGGGCGCGACCGAGCGCGAGATCGCGGCCATCGAGGGCAGCGCGCGCGGGGCCTGGCAGCAGGGCATCGCGGTCGCGAAGATCTCGGCGCTCGTCGTGCCGATCTCGTCGATCGCGCTGCAGGTCTCGTTCCTCGTGGTGCTCGGGGTCGGGGGCTTCCGCGTCGCCTCGGGCGTCATCTCGGTCGGCGACCTCGTGGCGTTCATCCTGTTCCTGTTCCTGCTGATCGGCCCCCTCGGGCAGGCGTTCGGCGCGATCACGAGCGTGAACGCCGCGCTCGGAGCGCTCGGGCGCATCCAGGAGATCATCGGCCTGCCGAGCGAGCGCGAGCGGGATGCGGGGCTCATGCCCGCGGCCCCCACCGCCTCGACGGCCGCGGTCGAGTTCGACGACGTGCACTTCGCCTACCCGGTGAGCGCGCATCCCACCGAGACGGAGAAGGCGATCGCGGCGGTCGTCGGGGAGGCCGAGCGCGACACCACGGTCCTCCGCGGCGTCAGCTTCACCGTGCCGGTCGGCTCGCGCACCGCGCTCGTCGGCCCGAGCGGGGCGGGCAAGAGCACGATCCTGTCGCTCATCGAGCGGTTCTACGACCCGACCGCCGGCGTGATCCGCATGGGCGGCGTCGACATCCGCGCCCTCGACCGCGACGAGCTGCGCGGCCGCATCGGCTACGTCGAGCAAGACGCACCGGTGCTCGCCGGCAGCCTGCGCGACAACCTGCTGCTCGGCAGCCCCGACGCCACCGACGAGCAGTGCGTCGCCGTGCTGCGGTCGGTCAACCTCGATGAGGTGCTCGATCGCGACCCCCGCGGCCTCGACGCGCAGGTCGGCGAGGAGGGCGTCATGCTCTCGGGCGGCGAGCGTCAGCGCCTCGCGATCGCGCGCGCCCTGCTCGCCGCGCCGCCCGTGCTGCTGCTCGACGAGTCGACGTCATCGCTCGACGGCGCCAACGAGCAGCGCATGCGCGAGGCCATCGACGCCGTGGCGCAGGACCGCACGCTCATCGTGATCGCCCACCGGCTCTCGACGGTCGTCGACAGCGACCAGATCGTCGTGCTCGACCACGGGCGGGTCATCGGCGTCGGCACGCACAGCGAGCTCGTGACGCGCGTGCCGCTCTACCGCGACCTCGCGAAGCACCAGCTGCTCGTCTAGCGGTCGCGCGGCGGGCGGGATGCGGGCCTCACGCCCGCGAGGGCACCACCACTGCCCCCGCCGCCGCGAGGTCGCGCAGGGCCGCCGCGCTCGTCTCGGGCGCGACGCCCGCCACGAGGTCGGAGAGCACGCGCACGCTGCGCCCGGCCGCGAGCGCGTCGCGAGCCGACGCCAGCACGCAGTAGTCGGTGGCGATGCCGACGACGTCGACGTCGGTCACCCCGAGCTCGTCGAGGGCGGTCACGAGCCGCCGGCCGTCGTCGGTCGTGCCCTCGAAGATCGAGTAGGCGGGCACGCCCTGGCCCTTGCGCACGTGGATGTCGATGAGACCCGTGTCGATGTCGGGGTGGTACTCGGCGCCATCGGTACCCGCCATGCAGTGCGGGGGCCAGGTCGTGACGAAGTCGGGCTCGCCGTCGAGGGCGAAGTGGCCGCCGTTGTCGTTGTCCGCGTCGTGCCAGTCGCGCGAGGCGATCACGACGTCGTAGTCATCGGGGTGCTCGCGCAGGTGCTCGGTGATCGCCGCCGCGACGGCAGCGCCACCCTGCACCCCCAGCGCCCCGCCCTCGGTGAAGTCGTTCTGCACATCGACGATGACGAGCGCGCGGGTCATGGCGCCTCCGCTCCGGTTGGGGTGGGTTAGTTGTTCGAGAGGTTGTCGCCGCAGCTGAAGACGGCGGTGGTGACGGTATCGAGCGCGGCGCGCGCCGAGTCGCTGATGCCCTCGCGGATGGCGTAGAAGCCGAAGCTCAGCACCGAGCCGTCGGCGGCCCGCACCACCCCCACGAGCGTGTGGGCGGTGCGCAGGAACCCGGTCTTGGCGGTGACGTTGCCCCGCGCGATCGCGTTCGACCCGGTGAAGCGGCCGCTCAGCGTGCCGCTGACGCCCGCCACCGGCAGGGCATCCATGATGATGCCCAGGTTGTTGCCGCGCGCGTTGATCACGGCGAACAGCTGCGCGAAGTAGCGGGTGGGCACGGCGTTGTCGGTGGCGAGACCCGAACCGTCTTTGATGATGAGGCCGTCGGTCGGCACGCCGTAGGTGTTGAGCGCGCCCGTGATCGCCTGGGTGAGCGACGCGGTCGAGCCGTCGAGGCCGAGCTGCTTCGACGTGACGCGGGCGAGCATCTCACCGAGCATGTTGTCGCTGTTGGGCAGCATCTGCGCGATGAGCGTCTTCACGGGCTGCGACTGCACCTGGCCGAGCACTGTGCCGCCCACCGCGGCGCCCGTGCTGATCGCGGGCACGCCGGCGGGGTTGCCCGCGTCGGCGAGCGCCTGCGCGAAGGCGGCCGCGGCGCGACCGATGGGGTCGTTCGAGCGCGGGCTCGTCTGCTGCCGCGGGTCGGAGCGGTCGCCGTCGACCATGAGCGCGGTCGCCGGGGCCTGGAAGCCGGCGGCGATGCGGTCGCGGTTCCAGGTCGGGTGCCAGGCGTCGGCCGAGCTCCAGTACGTCGCGTCGATGACGAGCGACGTGATGCCCGGCGAATCGGGGTTCGCGGCCGCGTGCGCCGCCACGACCTGCGCGGCGAGGTCGGAGAGCTTCGGGGCGCCGCGGTAGACGCTCTCCTGCCCCGCCGGAAGCCGGCTGAGGGTCGCGTCGCCGCCGCCCACCAGCACCACCGTGTCGGGCGTCGACCCCGCGACCACCCGCGTGGTCATGCGGAAGTCGGGGCCGAGCACGGCGAGCGCCGCCGCGGCGGTGAGCACCTTGAGCGCACTCGCCGTGCGCGCCGGGGTCTGCCCCTGGCGCTCGAACAGCACCTCGCCGGTGGTCGTGTTGACCACCGAGCCGAAGAACGTCGTCAGGCGCTCGTCACGCGCGATCGCGTCGATGCTGCAGGTGCGCAGGCGGCTCGGCGCCGCGATCGTCGCCGGCAGCGCGCGGGGGTCGGGGGTCGGGGTCGCGCTCGCGGTCGGCACGGGAGCCGGTGCGCCCTGCGCCGAGCCCACGGCGACCCCGGCGAACAGCGCCCCCGTCGCCAGCAGCATGAAGCCCACGCCGAGAGCCGTCGAGAGCACGGCGCGCGGGTGGGCGCGCACGAAGGCGCCGATGCCGCGGGGGGCGGGCGCGTCACCGGTCGCGGTGGCGGACTCCGCCGCGGCGGCGTCGGGCAGCGCGGCCCCGAGCACCTCGGTGGGTGCCGCGGACACGGCCCCGGGCACTGCCCCAGGCACGGCACCCGGCACGGCCCCCGACACGGCACCGGGCAGCGCCGCCGGGGCGGCCCCGAGCAGCTCGGTTGGCTGCGCGGACGCCGGAGGCGCGGCGATGAACCCGAGCGGGTCGCTGGCGGGCGGCGGGGTCGGAGCGGAGGGCATCCCCTCGACCGGATCGCTGCCGCGCGAGCGTCGCCCGGCCGCGGCCTCGGCCTCGCGGCGGGCTCGACGGCTGAGCGGCTGGTCCGGCTCGGTCATGAGGTCATGATACCGAGGGGCCCGAGGGCTCCTCGCCCGGATACCGCAGCCCGATGCGGTCGCGCACGGCATCGAGCACGCCCATGATCGCGACGCTCTCATCGATGGGCAGCGCGCTGGGGCTCGCGCCGCCGATGCGGCGCTCGAGCTCCGCCGCCTGGTACTGCATTCCCCGACCGCTCACGGCCGGCGTGACCTGCTCGACGACCTGCCAGTCGCGGTCGTAGCGGGTCAGCGTGGTCGGGGTGTACCAGACCCGGTCGAGCTCGATGGCCCCCTCGGTGCCGAGCACGACCGCGCGGTTCGAGCCCGCGGTGTCGAGAGCGCAGTGCAGAACGGCCTGGCGGCCACCGTCGTGCTCGAGCACGATCGCGGTCTGGCGGTCGACCCCCGTGGGCGTCATGGTCGCGTGCGCCATGACCGCGGTCGGCAGGCCGAGCACGTCGACCGCGAACGAGACGGGGTAGATGCCGAGATCGAGAAGGGCTCCGCCGCCCAGCTCGGGGTTCTGCAGCCGGTGCGCCGGATCGGTCGGCAGCGCCTGGGTGTGGTCGGCGATGACGGTGCGCACGTCGCCGATGGCGCCCGCGGCGAGCAGCTCGCGCAGCCGCACCATGTGCGGCAGATAGCGCGTCCACATCGCCTCCATGACGATGACGCCCGCGTCGTGGGCCGCGTCGGCGATGCGCCGAGCCTGAGCGGCGTTGAGCGTGAAGGGCTTCTCGACGAGCACGTGCTTGCCCGCGGCGATGGCCAGCAGCGCGCCGTCGAGGTGCATCGGGTGCGGGGTCGCGACGTAGACGGCATCGACCTCGGGGTCGGCCACGAGCTGCTCGTAGCTGCCGTGCGGGTTCGGGATGCCGAACTCCGCCGCGAACGCCGTCGCCGCACCGGGCGCACGCGACCCGACCGCGGTCACGACGTGCCCCGCATCGATCAGGTCGCGCGCGAAGCTGCGGGCGATCCCGCCCGTCGCGAGCAGTCCCCAGCGCACCGCGGTGCTCATCATCGACCTCCCGTGCGCGCCTCCGTGGCGCTCACGATCAGCCTAGCCAGCGTCGCGGCGCAGCCGACCCCCTCGGAGCGGGAGCGAGTGGTCAGCAGGTCACCCAGCGCGCGGCGGCGCGGGTGAATGAGTACGGCTCGTTGGGCACGCCGCCGTGGGTCATCGCGAACAGGATGCAGACGTTCGCCGTGCTGCCCGTGTAGGTCGGCTTGTAGAGCGAGGTGCGGTGCCCGGTCGAGTCCCACCACTTCTGCGCGACGATGCCGCCGGTGTTCTCCGTTCCGCCGGCGAGGTTGCCATCGCAGCCGACGCTCGGCACCCCGTCGCTGCGCTCCGACCCGATGTGGCCCCAGGCGCTCGACGGGTCGGTGGACGGGTCTTCTGCCATCCAGAACAGACGGTCCTCCATGCAGGAGTCGTAGCGGATGTTCGCGAACGGCACGGGCGGCAGGCAGTTGGCGACGCGGATCGCGTTGTACTGCTGGGCGAATGACTGCAGATCGGCCGACGTCGTGCCGGCGACGCCGAGCGGCGAGGTGCGGCTCGGTGCGCCGGGCGTCGTGCCGCTGATCATCGCGGGGCAGCTCGGCGTCGAGGTCGCGGTGACCACCGGCGCTGGCTGCGCGAAGAGCGGCTTCGGCGGCGCGGTCTCCGCCGGTCGGCCGCCGCTTCCCGCGGTCGACGCGCTCGTGGTGGATCCGCCCAGGCGGGAGGGCTCCGGGGTGGGCGACCCCGGGTCGGTGGAGGTCGCGCCGTTGGATTCCGGCGCGCCGGCCGACGGCACGGGCTCGAACGAGGTGGGGACGGGAACGGGGGTCGGCGCGACGACCAGCGGAGAGCCCTCGGCGGGCGACGATCCGGCCGCCCCGACGATGGTGTCGGCGCTGCCGTTCTGCGGAACGCTGGGCGCCCCCACGACGGGCACTGCGAGGCCGATGACGACGGCGAGCGCCACGACGGAGGCGACGGCCCGCGGGTCGATGCGGTCGAGTCTCATCGTCGTCCTCCTCTCAGCAGGTTACCCAGCGCGCGGCCGCGCGGGTGAACGAATACGGCTCGTTCGGCACGCCGCCGTGCGTCATCGCGAACAGGATGCAGACACCGGAGGTGCTGCCGGTGTACGTCGGCTTGTACAGCGAGGTGCGGTGGCCCGACGAATCCCACCACTTCTGGGCGACCGTGGCGCCCGAGTTGTTCGAGCCTCCGGCGAGGTTGCCGTCGCAGCCGACGCTCGGCACCCCGTCGCTGCGCTCCGACCCGATGTGGCCCCACGCGCTCGAGGGGTCGGTCGACGGATCCTCCGCCATCCAGAACAGGCGGTCCTCCATGCAGCGGTCGTAGCGGATGTTCGCGAACGGCACGGGCGGCAGGCAGTTCGCGACGCGGATCGCGTTGAACCGCTCGGCGAACGACTGCAGATCGCCCGAGGTCGTGCCCGCGACGCCCAGCGGCGAGGTGCGGCTCGGCGCACCCGGCGTCGAGCCGGAGATCGCGGCCGGGCAGACGGGAGCAGGCGGCGGAGCCGGCGGGGTCGAGGGCGACGGCGGCGTCGAGGGCGACGGCGGCGTGGAGCCGGAACCCGAGCCGGAGCCCGAGCCGGAGGAGCCGCCCGTGCCCCCGGAAGAGCCGGAGCCCGAGGAGCCGGAGCCGGACGACCCCGAACCGGAGGAGCCCTGGTCGGCATCGTCGTCAGCGCCGGCCACCGGGCCCGGCGTCGCGTCGGGCGACTGCGCCGTGTGCTCGTCGTCGGCCGCGTCGTCGGAGTCGTCCGCGGAGAGGCGCCGCTCGACGTACTCGACGAGCGGAACGGTCGAGTCGTCGCCCTCGCGCGCAGCGGCGCCCGCGACGACCGGTGCGGAGCTTCCGGTGCCCGAGCTCGCGATCACTCCCCCTGCGAGATCCGCTCCGGTCGAGCCCAGGAAGGGCAGAGCGACGAGGAGGACCGCGGTGAGGGCGCTGCTGGCGTAGGTCGAGCGGAGCATTGCGCGCACCCCCTGTCGCGGATTCGGGTTGGCGGCCCCCCGACCACCTGTATCAACGGTAGAACCGCGGGGCCCGCGCGCCAACAGGCGATGGTCGCAAAACGAACGATCCCCCGCGTACGGGGGTCACGCCCACAGAACGGCGTTGGTGGGGAAAAACACAGAGCCGACTGGGGGACTCGAACCCCCAACCGCCCGATTACAAGTCGGGTGCGCTACCAATTGCGCCAAGCCGGCCGTGCCCCCGCGGGGGCTCCTCCAGGGTACCGGCGCTACGGCGACGGCGTGGGCGTCGGCGAGGGGGTCGGGTTGGTCGAGAACTCGTCGCCGGCCGCCTGCAGCACGAACTGGGCGAAGTCCTCCTGCTCGAAGGGGTAGCGGTACTCGAACCGCTGTCCGTTGACGAAGATCGTCGGGGTTCCCTCGATGCGATCGACCGCCACATCACGGATCGCGAGCGGGCCGCTGAGGGCGCGATCGGTCGCGGCGCGCACCCACGAGGCGAAGGTCCGATCCTGGATGCACTCCTCGACCGCTCCGCGCGACGAGCCCGACTCGACCGCGAGCTCGATGAGTCGCGCATCGTCGAGGCCCGGCGTGCCCTCCTCGGGCTGCTCGGCGAAGAGTGCGGCGTTGAACGCGAAGAAGGCGCTCGGCGTTCGGTCGGCGACGCAGGCGGCGGCGTTCGCCGCGCGCAGCGAGTACTCGGTGCCTGCCGAGCGGCTGGTGAGGATCGCGATCGGCCGGTACTCGACCGTCGCCGCGCCCGACTCGATGAGCGTCTCAATGAAGGGGCCGTTCGTGGCCTCGAACTCGCCGCAGATCGGGCAGAGGTAGTCGACCACGATCTGGATGTCGACGACGCCCGCCGGGTTCGCCTCCGAGACCACCGGGTCGTCGCCGGCCGGCAGCGCGGGGGTGGCGACGGCCGCGAAGCCCTCGCCGATGCGGATGCCGTCGCTCGCCATGTTGCGCGGGCCGGGGCCCACCGGGCGCACCGAGTTGATGATCACCAGGGCGATGACGGCGATGATCGCGACAGCGGCGAGAGCCACGCCGCCCTGCAGCAGCAGGGTGTTGCGGCGCTCCTTCTTCTGCTGCTCGGCGCGCAGCTGACGAGCCTTCTCCCGCGCCTCTGCTCGGCGCTGGTTCTTCGTGGCGCGGTCGTGGTGCGCGTGCTGGTCGTTCATGCAACCTCAATCGTCGGCGGGGCGCGGGTCGCCCCGGGACACGGTGAAGGGCGCACGCGGCGCCCTCGGTCGATAGTACGACGGCGGCCTGAAGATGGCATACTGACCACTGGTGGCCGATGATGCCCACCGCGCCACCTGGCACATCCATTCACAACGGATCGTCCGGCACGTACCTGCCGGTGAAGGAGAAGATTCCGCATGGCAACTGTGACCTACGACAAGGCCACTCGTCTCTACCCGGGCTCGACGGTTCCCGCTGTCGACGCCCTCGACCTCCAGATCGCCGATGGTGAGTTCCTGGTTCTCGTCGGCCCCTCCGGCTGCGGCAAGTCGACCTCGCTGCGCATGCTCGCGGGCCTCGAGGAGGTCAACGACGGCAACATCTTCATCGGTGAGCGCAACGTCACCGACGTGCCGCCGAAAGACCGCGACATCGCGATGGTCTTCCAGAACTACGCCCTGTACCCGCACATGACGGTGGCCGAGAACATGGGCTTCGCGCTCAAGATCGCCGGCGTCGGCAAAGACGAGCGTGCGAGCCGCGTGCTCGAGGCCGCCAAGCTGCTCGACCTCGAGCCCTACCTCGACCGCAAGCCGAAGGCCCTCTCGGGTGGCCAGCGTCAGCGCGTCGCCATGGGCCGCGCGATCGTGCGTCAGCCGCAGGTGTTCCTCATGGACGAGCCGCTGTCGAACCTCGACGCCAAGCTGCGCGTGCAGACCCGCACCCAGATCGCGTCGCTGCAGCGCCGCCTCGGGGTCACCACGGTCTACGTGACCCACGACCAGACCGAGGCGCTCACGATGGGTGACCGCATCGCGGTGCTCAAAGACGGCGTTCTGCAGCAGGTCGGCACCCCGCGCGAGCTGTACGAGACCCCGAACAACATCTTCGTGGCCGGCTTCATCGGCTCGCCCGCGATGAACCTGTTCCCGGCCGACGTCGTCGACGGCGGCGTCACCTTCGGCACCGCGGTCGCTCCCGTGGAGCGCGACGTGCTCGCGTCGACCTCCGAGAAGAGCGTCACGGTCGGCGTGCGCCCGGAGGACCTCATCGTCAAGGAGAAGGGTGACGGTCTCGCCGTCACGGTCGACATCGTCGAAGAGCTCGGCGCCGACGGCTACCTCTACGGCAACACCGAGGTCAACGGGCAGCGCGTCGACATCGTCGCCCGCGTCGACGGCCGCGTGCACCCGCACAGCGGCGACACCGTCTACCTGACCCCCGAGCCGAAGCACGTGCACGTCTTCGACACCGCCTCGGGCGCTCGCCTCAACAAGGAGCCGATCGCGAGCTGATCGCGGAGGACCTCGATGGCGAGGGCGGGCGTGCCGACCAGGTGCGCCCGCCCTCGTCGCGTTTCGCGGGCCGAGCCCGCATCCCGGACCATCGACAGGAGAACCGCGTGAGCGCCTCGCTCTCGATCACCTCGGCCGTGACCGACCCGGCCCTGCTCGACCTGCCCTGGCACCTGCCGCTCGAGCTCTGGCCCGATGACACCATCGCCTCGCTGCCGAAGGGCATCTCGCGGCACCTGGTGCGGTTCGTGCACCTCGGCGACGTCGTCGTCGCGGTCAAGGAGACGACCGAGGAGATGGCGCGCCGAGAGTACGACATGCTGCGCACCCTGCAGCGCCTCGACATCCCGTGCGTCGAGCCCGCGGCGGTCATCACCGGCCGCGTCGCCGACGACGGCGAGCAGCTGCTGCCCGTGCTCGTCACCCGGCACCTGCGCTTCTCGCTGCCCTACCGGGCGCTCTACTCGCAGACGCTGCGACCCGACACCGCGACCCGACTCGTCGACGCCCTCGCCCTGCTGATGGTGCGCCTGCACATCGTGGGGTTCTTCTGGGGCGACGTCTCGCTGTCGAACACGCTGTTCCGCCGCGATGCGGGCGCCTTTGCGGCCTACCTCGTCGACGCCGAGACCGGCCAGCTGTACGAGGGCGGGCTGTCGAACGGCCAGCGCGAGAACGACCTCGAGATCGCGCGCGTCAACATCGCGGGCGAGCTGCTCGACCTCGAGGCCGGCGGGCGCCTCGAGGAGGGCATCGACCCGATCGAGACCAGCAACCGCATTATCGAGTCGTACCGGTCGCTCTGGAAGGAGCTCACCGGCTGGGAGTCGTTCGACCGCTCGGAGCGCTGGCGCATCAACGAGCGCGTCGAGCGCCTCAACGACCTGGGTTTCGACATCGAGGAGCTCGCGATCACGACCGACGGCGACAGCACACAGGTGCGCATCCGGCCGAAGGTCGTGGATGCGGGCCACCACTCGCGCCGCCTGCTGCGGCTGACCGGCATCGACGCGGAGGAGAACCAGGCGCGCCGGCTGCTCAACGACCTCGACGCCTACGCAGCGCAGAACCATCCGGGGCGGGAGGGCGACGAGGAGGTCGTCGCCCACGAGTGGCTGGTGCGCGTGTTCGAGCCGGTCATCCGGGCCGTGCCGAAAGACCTGCGCGGCAAGCTCGAGGGCCCCGAGCTCTTCCACCAGCTGCTCGAGCACCGCTGGTACCGCTCGCAGGACGAAGGGCGGCCGATCCCGCTCGCCGAGGCGCTGAGCTCGTACATCGACACCGTGCTGCGGCACCGCCGCGACGAGGCGACGATGATCGCCCCGGTCACCGAGACGCTCTCGCTGCCCGTGCTCGACACGAGCGAGATCGAGATCGTCGAGGGCGACGAGCTGCCGCGCGGCAGCTGGCGCGACAAGGTCTGACGGCTACAGGTTCTTGACGGCGGTCAGCACCTTCGTCAGCGAGTCCTTCGCGTCGCCGAACAGCAGAGTTGTCTGGGGCTCGAACAGCAGATCGTTCTCGATGCCCGCGAACCCCGGGCGCATCGAGCGCTTGAGGAACACCACCTGGCGCGCGGCCGCGACGTCGAGGATCGGCATGCCGTAGATCGGCGAGCCGGGGGTCGTCTTCGCAGCCGGGTTGACGACGTCGTTGGCCCCGACGACGAGCGCGACGTCGGCGTTCTTGAACTGCGGGTTCACCTCGTCCATCTCGCTCAGCACCTCGTAGGGCACGTTCGCCTCGGCGAGCAGCACGTTCATGTGGCCGGGCATGCGACCGGCGACGGGGTGGATGCCGAACACGACCTCGATGCCCTTCGCCTCGAGCGTCGACGCGAGCTCGGCCATCGTGTGCTGGGCCTGGGCGACGGCGAGGCCGTAGCCCGGCACGACGATCACACGCTGCGCGTAGCCGAGCAGGATCGCGACGTCCTCGGCGCTCGAGCTGCGCACAGGGCGGTCGCTCTGCGCGGTCGACCCCGCGGTCGATCCCCCGCGGAAGGCCCCGAACAGGATGCCCGCCACACTGCGTCCCATCGCCGAGGCCATGGCGCGCGTCAGGATCGTGCCCGAGGCGCCGACGAGCGTGCCCGCCACGAGCAGCAGGGTGTTGCCGAGCACGAGGCCCGACGCCGCCACGGTGAGACCCGTGAAGGCGTTGAGCAGCGAGATGACGATCGGCACGTCGGCGCCGCCGACGGGCAGCACGATGAGCACGCCGAGCGCGGTGCCGAGCGCGAGCAGCACGTAGCTCGCGGTTGCATCGGCGGTCAGCACCAGCCACACGGCGCTCGCGAGCGAGCCGAGGGCCACGAGGCTGATGACGACCGGGGCACCCGGAAAGACGATCGGCCGCGTCGGCATAAGCTCCTGCAGCTTGGCGAAGGTGATCGCGGAGCCCGAGAACGACACCGCGCCGACGAGAACCGTGAAGGCGACCGCGATGACGGCGCCGAGCTCGTCGGCGACGAGCGGCAGCTCGAGCAGGGCGACGAGCGCGGCCGCGCCGCCGCCGACGCCGTTGAACAGCGCGACCAGCTGCGGCATCTGCGTCATCTTCACCAGGCGCGAGGCCGGAACGGCGATGACCGTGCCGAGCGCGATGACGCCGAGGATGAGCGCGATGTTGTCGAGCTCGGTCGACAGGAAGACGACGACCATCGCCAGCACGGCGCCGAAAGCCCCGAGCAGGTTGCCGCGGCGCGCCGTCTTCGGCGACGACAGGCCCTTGAGGGCGAGGATGAAGCAGACCGCGGCGATCAGGTACAGCACCGCCGTCCATTCGGGGCTGAGCACGATCACTTCGACTCCTCCTTCGTCGTCGAGGCGGTCGCACCGGCGGGCTTGCGGCCGCCGAACATCTCGAGCATGCGGTCGGTGACGACGAAGCCGCCGACCAGGTTCACGGTGGCGAGCAGCGCCGCGATCAGGGCGACGACGAGCACCGGGATGCTCTCCGCCTGCCCGGCGACGATGACGGCTCCGACGAGGATGATGCCGTGGATGGCGTTCGCCCCCGACATGAGCGGGGTGTGCAGCGTGCTCGACACCTTCGAGACGACCTCGAAGCCGACGAACACCGACAGCACGAAGAATGTGAGCAGGGTGATGGCCTCCATCACTTGCCACCCTTCCGGTCAGCGAGGGCCGCGGCCGTCGGCTCGTGCCGCACGACCCCCTCGTGGGTGAGACAGGCGCCCGCGACGACCTCGTCGTCGAAGTCGGGGATGAGCGCTCCGTCGCGCGTCATGAGCGCGATGAGGTTGGCGATGTTCTGGCCGAGCAAACGCGAGGCGTCGTACGGCATCGTCGAGGGGGCATCCTTCATGCCGACGATCGTGACGTGCCCGCCCGTGACGGGCACCAGCACGTCCTCGCCGGGCTTCGCGCCCTCGACGTTGCCGCCGGTCTCGGCGGCCAGGTCGACGATGATCGAGCCGGCCGCCATGCCCTGCACCATCGACGCCGTGATCAGGCGCGGAGCGGGGCGGCCCGGGATGGCCGCGGTCGTGATGATGATGTCGGCCTCGGCCACGTACGGCGCGAGCAGCTCGCGCTGCCGGTCGGCGCGGTCGGCGGCGAGCTCTTTCGCGTAGCCGCCCGCGGCGTCGGCCGCCGCATCGAGGTCGAGGTGGATGAAGGTGCCGCCCATCGACTGCACCTCGTCGGCGGAGGCCGAGCGCACGTCGTAGGCCGAGACCTTCGCGCCCAGGCGCTTGGCCGTCGCGATCGCCTGCAGACCGGCGACGCCCGCGCCGAGCACGAGCACGCGCGCGGGCGGGATCGTGCCGGCGGCCGTCATGAACAGCGGCAGGAAGCGTGGGAACCGCATCGCCCCCTCGAGCACGCAGCGGTACCCGGCGACGAGCGCCTGCGAGGTGAGGGCATCCATCGACTGCGCGCGCGAGATGCGCGGGATCAGCTCGAGCGAGAACGCGGTCACCCCGCGGTCGGCGAGCGCCTGCACCCCGTCGAGCTCGCTCGCGGGCGAGGCGAAGCCGACCGTGATCGCGCCCTTCGGCAACGTCGCGATCGTCTCGCTGTCGAGCGGGCGCACATGCGCGAGCACGTCGACCTTCGACAGCGGGATGCTCGCCGCGAGCTCGGCCCCGGCCTCAACATAGGCGGCGTCGGGGTAGCCGGCCGCGATGCCCGCCCCCTTCTGCACTGTCACCGCGTAGCCCGCGGCGACGTACTGGGCGACAGCCGCGGGCGTGGCCGCCACGCGGCGCTCCCCCTCGATCGGCTCGCGCCGGATGGCGATCTTCATGCAGGCTCCCGTTCGACGCTGACTGGAAACACGCTCAGAGTATCCGCCGCCGTGTCGAGCGACCCCGTTCCTCGCGCCCTGAGCATCGAAAGAACCGGCGAAATTCGCTCCAGCGAAGAACTGGATCAGGCGAGGATCGACACCGGGTTCTCGATGCGGGCGACGAAGGCGGCGAGCCAGCGCGCGGCGAGCGCGCCATCCAGCACCCGGTGGTCGGCCGAGAGGGTGACGGTCATGACCGTGCCCACCGCCAGGGCGCCGTCGACGACGACCGGAGCCTGCCGTGCGGCACCGACCGCGAGGATGCCGGCCTGCGGCGGGTTGATGATCGCGCTGAACTCATGCGTGCCGAACATGCCGAGGTTCGAGACGGCGAAGCTGCCGCCCTCGATCTCGTGCTGCTTGAGGCCGCCGCTGCGGGCGCGCGTCGCCAGGTCGCCGATCGCGGCCGAGAGCGCCGTCACCGAGAGCCGCTCGACGCCGCGCACCACCGGGGTGACGAGGCCGTCGTCGAGCGAGACGGCGATGGCGATGTCGGCCGTGCGGTGGCGGAGCATCCCCTCGTCGGTCCAGGTCGTGTTCGCCTCCGGAACGTCCATGAACGCCGCGGCGACCGCCTTGACGACAAGATCGTTGACCGAGATCTTTACACCGTCGATCGCGTTGATCTCGCGCCGCAGCTCGAGCAGGCGATCGACCCGGCAGTCGGCCGAGAGGTAGAAGTGCGGCACCGAGCTCTTGCTCTCGGTGAGGCGGCGCGCGATCGTCTTGCGCATGCGGGAGGCCGGGATGAGCTCGGGCTCGAGGCCCGCCGGGGCGCCGACCGCCGGAGCGGTCGAGGACGGCGCGGGCGACGCCGGCGCAGACGCGCCCGGGGCCGCTGCGGGAGCGGACGCGGGGGCCGATGCCGCGCCGCCCGCGAGCATCGCCTCGACGTCGCGCCGCACGATACGTCCGTCCGGACCCGAGCCGCGCACGGTCGACAGGTCGAGACCGCGCTCCCGCGCGAGGCGCCGCACGAGCGGGCTGATGAAGCGGCGAGCGCCGTCGCCGGCCGACGCCTCGGCGGTCGGCGACGGCGCGGCCGGAGCCGCAGGTGCGGGTGCGGCGGCAGGAGACGCTGCCGCGTCCGACGGGGCCACCACCACAGAACCCCCGGCGGACGCGGCAGACGGGTCTGCCGCAGGGGAGGCAGGGGCCACCTCCCCCGCCTCCCCCACGAGTGCGATCGGAGCACCGACGTCGACGGCGTCGCCCTCCCCGATGAGAAGCTGGAGCACCGTGCCGGCCGTCTCGGCCGTGTACTCGACGACGGCCTTCTCGGTCTCGATCTCGGCGAACGGCTGGCCCACCTCGATGGTGTCGCCCGGGGCGACGAGCCACTTCTGCACGGCCGCCTCGGTGACGTTGGCCAGCACCTCCGGCATGCGGATCGTCGTGGCCATCAGCGGGCTCCCCCGGCGTTGCGGCGCACGAGCTCGAGCCCGGCGACGACCTCCTCGGTGCGGGCGATCGCGGCGCGCTCGAGCACCCGCGAGATCGACGGCGACGACTCCTGGCCGGTCACGCGCTGCACGGGCTGGTCGAGCCAGTCGAAGAACCGGCGCTGGATCTCGTCGGCGAGCCAGCCGCCGTAGCTCGTGCCGAGGGCTCCCTGCTCGACGATGAGCACCGCGTTGGTCTTCTTCACGCTGGCCTCGATGGTCGCCCAGTCGAGCGAGGCGCGGTCGAGCCAGCGCAGGTCGATGAGCTCCGCATCCATGCCGGTCTGCTCGATGGCCTCGACGCAGTGCTTGACCATCGAGAGATAGCTGATGACGGTGACCTCCGAACCCTCGCGGCGCACCGCGGCGGTGCCCGGCGGGATGATGTAGTCGAGGTCGCCGGCGATGATCTCGTCCTTCTCGCCGTACAGGTCGACGTGCTCGATGACGAGCACCGGGTCCTGCAGCGCGAGGGCCGCGTTCATGAGCCCGACGTAGTCGGCGGCCGACGAGGGGGCGACGATGCGCCAGCCGGGGCTCGTGGCGAAGATGCCCGCCGGGTCCATGAGGTGCTGCGAGCCGTAGCCCGAGCCCATCGCGACCTTGGTGCGCAGCACGAGCGGCACCGGGTTGTCGCCGCCGAACATGTGGCGCGCCTTGCCCACCTGGTTGAACACCTGGTCGGCGGCGACCCACATGAAGTCGGGGTACATGAACTCCACAACCGGGCGGTAGCGGCCGTCGAGGGCGAGCCCGCCGCCGAGGCCCATGAAGGCGTTCTCGCTGATCGGCGTGCCGAGCACCCGGTCGGGGTAGGCCGCGGCGAGGCCCTTGGTCGCGCCGTTCGTGCCGCCCTTGAGGCGGTGGATGTCCTCCCCGAGCACGACGATGCGCTCGTCCTCCCCCATCCGGCGCTCCATCACCGCGGCGACGGCGTCGACGAACTTCGTCTCCTCGCGCGCGGCGTCGGAGCGGCTCGGGTCGAGCACGCGCAGGCCGCTCAGCTCGCTGCCGTCGCCGCGCACCCCGACGTTGACGAAGGCCGCGTCGGGCCAGAGCTCGGGGCGGATGCGCCGGCGACCCTGCTTCTCGGGGTCGGCCTCGAGCAGCTCGGCGGTGGCCGCATCCATGGCCGCGACGGACTGGGCGCGCACGCTCTCGATACCGGCGTCGTCGATGAGGCCGAGCTTCTTCATCTCGGCGGCGACCCGGTCGAGCGGGTCGCGCTTCTTCCACTCCTGCTCCTCCTCCTTCGTGCGGTAGCCGAAGGCGCTGCCCGGGTAGGGGCCGTTCTGGTGGAAGTAGCGGTAGACCTCGGCCTCGACCACGACGGGCCCCTTGCCCGAGCGCATGTGCTCGATGGCCTCCTGCATCGCCAGGTGAACGGCGAGCGGGTCCATGCCGTCGACGCGCCAGGAGGGGATGCCGAAGCCCTGGCCGCGCACCGAGAGGCGGGTGTCGGCGACGGCCTCCTCGATGTGGGTCGAGACGGCGTAGAGGTTGTTCTCGACGAAGAAGGCCACCGGCAGCTTCCAGGCCGCGGCGAGGTTCATCGACTCGAGCACCGAACCGATCTGCGCGGCGCCATCGCCGAAGTAGTTGATGGTGAGGTCGGTCGTTCCGGCGTGCTTCTGCGCCCAGGCGTTGCCCGTCGCCATGGGGGCGCCGCCGCCGACGATGGCGTTGGTGCCGAGGGCGCCGGCCTCGAACCACTGCAGGTGCATCGAGCCGCCGCGACCCCGGCAGTAGCCCTGGGCGAGGCCGAGGATCTCGGCGAGGGTGCGCTGCAGCACTGTCTGGATGTCGGCGGTGACGAGGGCGTCGAGCGTCAGGCCGGTGGGCGCGACGTGGGTGAGGGCCTTGGCCAGGAACTGGTGGTGGCCGCGGTGCGAGCCGTTGACGGCGTCGGTCGAGCGCAGCGTCACGATCGAGCCGACCGCGCCGCCCTCCTGGCCGATGGACGAGTGTGCCGGGCCGTGCACGAGGCCCTCGGCGGCGAGGTCGAGCACGCGCTCCTCGAAGGCGCGGATGAGGTGCAGCTGGCCGAGCATGGTGGCGAGCAGGGCCGGGTCGGCCGCCTTCCAGTCGGCGGGCGTGGTCGTGATCTCGACCCATGGAACCTCGGTCTGCAAACGTCGCTGTTTCGCCATGCTGCACACGGTACCGGGCATTGCATCCAATCGCAACAGCGTTTGGGGCTTTTGCTTCCTCGCGATGCCCGCGGGCGGCTATATTGCATCCAGTCACCGAATGATCTTCCGCTGGAGGCACCCATGGCACTGCCCGGATTGCGCGGCACCGAGCACATCGGCTTCACGGTGCCCGACCTGGAGGAGGCGCACCGCTTCTTCGTCGACGTCATCGGCTGCGAGTACGTGTACCGGCTCGGCCCCTTCGAGCGCGACGACGACTGGATGCAGGAGCACCTCAACGTGCACCCGCGCTCGGTCATGCGCGAGCTGCGCTTCTACCGCTGCGGGCACGGCCCCAACTTCGAGGTCTTCCAATGGGAGCCCGCCGACGGGCAGGCGCCGCAGCCGCGCAACAGCGACATCGGCGGCCACCACCTCGCGTTCTACGTCGACGACCTCGACGCGGGTGTTGCGCACCTGAGGAAGCACGGCATCCGCGTGCTGGGCGAGCCGACCGCGAGCCGCAACGCGAGCGAGGGCCAGCGCTGGGTGTACTTCCTCAGCCCGTGGGGCATGCAGTTCGAGCTCGTGAGCTTCCCCGACGGCAAGGCCTACGAGCGCGACACCGACGTGGTGCTGTGGCACCCGGCGCGTCCGGCAGAGTAGACCGATGACCCCTCCCCGCGAGCACGGTGCCGCCACGGCGCACGTCGCCGACCGCGTGCGCGAGGCGATCATCCGCGGCGCGTACCCGCCCGGCACGCGCATCCGGCAGGAGGAGCTCGCCGAGGAGACCGGCGCGAGCCGCGTTCCCGTGCGCGAGGCCCTGCGCGTGCTCGAGGCCGAGGGACTCGTGACGCTCGTCGCCAACACCGGCGCCTGGGTCTCGTCGCTGAGCCTCGGCGAGTGCCAGGAGATCTACCGCGTGCGCGAGCGGGTCGAGCCGCTGCTGCTGCGCATGAGCGGGCCGGGGCTCTCGGGCCCGGTGCTCGACGAGCTCGAGGCGCTCGCCGAGCGCATGTCCGCATCCGACGACCCCGAGGCCTTTCTCGAGCTCGACCGCGCCTTCCACCTGCTGACCTACACCGGCACCAGCACGGTCGTGCTGACCGACCTCGTGCACCGGCTCTGGAACCGCACGCAGGCGTACCGGCGCGTCTACACCCGGCTGATGGATGATCGCGCCCGTCGCACCGTGCACGACGAGCACCGGCTCATCGTCGGGGCCCTGCGCGACCACGACATCGACGCCGCCGAGAGCCTGCTCGCCGGGCACATCCGGCGCACGCGGCGCCAGCTCGCGAGCCACCCGGAGGTGTTCGCCGCGCCCGAGGAGGGCTGAGCCGCCCCACCGGGGCGCGCCGGCCGACCGGGGCGCGTCGGCCGAGCGATCAGCGACCGGGCCGCATCGCCTTCATGGCCTGCAGCACCTCGACCGCCGAGGCGGGCGGGCGCGGCTCGGCGTCATCGTCGGCGTGCCCCAGGTCGGCGAGCGACTGGTACGCCATCTCGCGCCGGCCGATCACGAACCAGATGCCGCGCGCGGGCGTCTCGCTCGAGTTGATGTAGAGGTGCGGCCGGTTGGCGTCGAAGCAGAACGAGTCGCCGGGCTCGAGGTCGTAGCTCTCGAAGTCGATGCGGAGGGTCAGGCGACCCTCGAGCAGCACGCCGTACTCGAGCGCGGCGTGGCGCATGAGCTTGCCCTCGACCGATGAGGAGGCGCCGGGAGCGTAGGTGACGATGAGCGGGTCGGCCACGGCGCTCTCGCCGACGGAGAGGCGCTCCCAGGTGACGCCGTTCTCCATCTCGATGACCGGGTTGTCCTCCCGACGCTGCACGACCGCGTCGCTGCGCCGGTCGGTCGACGGCTCGGGGGCGCTGCCGACGGACGACACGTCGCCTGCCGAGAGCGGACCGGGCATCACCCGATTGGTGCCCATGAGGGCGTCGAGCGAGATGCCGAGGTGGTTGACGAGGGCGTACAGGGTGCTGACCGAGGGCTGGGTCTTGCCGGTCTCGACCTGCGAGAGCAGGCTGGCCGACACTCCGACCGCCGAGGCGACCGCCCGCAGGCTCAGCTTCTTCGACTCGCGCACGCGGCGGAGTTCGGAGCCGAGATCGAACTGCATGGGTCGCCCTTTCGTCGTGCACGATCGTCGTTGATCAACAGCCTCGGTGAACAACACCGTCCCGCGAGCATACCCGACGAGGCGGTCTACCCCCGCCTGAGCCGCCGCTTGCCAGCAACTCGGAAGCACCGCGGTGCCGACGCCCTGACTCTCGAGGCTGTGAAGCGCTACTGTACAGAGGGGTGCACAGGCGCGCCCCTCGATCGAGAGGACCTCCTCATGGACACCGCTCCCACCCGCATCGGCTTCCTCGGACTCGGCGCCATGGGGCGCGGCATGACCGCCCGGCTCGTCGATCAGGGCTACGCGGTGCTCGCCTGGAACCGCAGCGCCGAGCCGGCCGAGCAGCTCGCCGCCGAGCACGCGGCGGTCACCCGTGCCGACACCGTCGCGGCCGCCTTCGCCGGCGCGAGCGTCGTGCACTCGATGCTCACCGACGACGCGGTCGTGCTGGCCGTGTTCTCGGACGAGCTGCTGGCGGGCATCCCGGCCGGCCGCGTGCACGTCAACCACGCGACCATCAGCCCCGCCGCCGCGGCCGAGCTCGCCGAGCGCCACGCCCGGCACGGTGTCGGCTACGTGAGCGCTCCCGTGCTCGGCCGCTCGACGGTGGCGCACACGGGCGCGCTGCTCGTGGTCGCCTCGGGCGACCCCGACGCGATCGCGATCGCGACGCCGACCATGGAGGCGCTCGGCGCGCGACTCTGGAACCTCGGCACCGACCCGCGCCTGGCCGCCGTCGTCAAGATCGCCGTCAACTACTCGATCCTCAACGCCCTGCAGTCGATCGCCGAGTCGGTCACGCTCGTCGAGGCCGGGGGCATCGACCCGAGCACCTTCGTCGAGATCCTCACGCACACCGCGTTCAGCGGCTCGGCGCACAAGGGCTACGGGCCGATCATCGCCGAGAAGCGCTACCAGCCGGTCGGCTTCGCGATGTCGCTCGGCCTGAAGGACCTCACCCTCGTCGAGGATGCGGCGGCCGAGCTCGGCGTCGCCCTCCCCGTGGCTCCGGTGCTGCACGAGCTCTTCGAGGCTGCGCTCTCCGACCCCGAGCTCGCGCAGCTCGACTGGTCGGCGGTGGCCGAGATCACGCGGCGGCGGCGCGGCTGAGCGGGCGCATCCCGCGCGAAGGAGGGCCCGGTGGTGCCGACCCGAACGGCGCCACCGGGCCCACCGCGACCCGACGCCACCGGGTGATCCGATGACGCCGGGCGGGATCGTGCGCTACTTGCCGCCGCGACCGTCGATGGTGTTGAGGTGCGACTGCGAGTCGCGCAGCGTGCTGAGCTCGCCGCCGACCGCGTAGTAGCGCTTGCCGGCCACGAGCAGCGTCTCGGCCGGGAACTTCGTGATGACCTCGCAGCCGTCCTTGGTCACGACGACTTCCTCCTCGATGCGGGCGGCGCCCCAGCCATCGGCCGCGGGCCAGTAGGTCTCGAGGGCGAAGACCATGCCCTCCTCGAGCACCTCGGGGTGGTCGAACGAGGTCAGGCGCGAGAAGATCGGCTTCTCCCAGATCGAGAGCCCGACGCCGTGGCCGTACTGCAGGGCGAAGGCGGCCTCCTCGTTCGGGAAGCCGAACTCCTCGGCCTTCGGCCAGACGGCGACGACGTCGGCCGTCGTGGCGCCCGGCTTGACGAGGGCGATCGCGCGATCCATGTACTCGCGGGCGCGCGTATAGGCGTCTTTCTGCGCCTGGCTCGCCGAGCCGACCGCGAAGGTGCGGTAGTAGCAGGTGCGATAGCCGTTGAAGCTGTGCAGGATGTCGAAGAACGCCGGGTCGCCGGGGCGGATCAGGCGGTCGCTGAAGACGTGCGGGTGCGGCGAGCAGCGCTCGCCCGAGATGGCGTTGACGCCCTCGACGTACTCGGAGCCCAGGTCGTAGAGCGTCTTCGCGACGAGCCCGACCGTCTCGTTCTCGCGCACGCCGGGGCGCAGGAAGTCGTACAGGTTCTCGTAGGCGGCATCGACCATCGACGCGGCCTGCGTGAGCAGGCGGATCTCGTCGCCGGTCTTGATGCGGCGCGCCTCCATGAAGACCTGCTGGCCGTCGACGACCTGGATGCCCTCCTTCTGCAGCGCGAACAGGATGGGCAGCTCGATCACGTCGACGCCGAGCGGCTCGTTCTGCAGCCCGAACTTCTCGAGCTCGCGCTTGATCTTGCGGGCGACCTCCTCGGCGATGCCGGCGTCGGGCGGGAAGGCGCCGCGGAGGGTCGAGATGCCCGCGCGCGACCCCGACTCGAGCCGGGGGCGCGTCGCGCCGTGGTGCGGCGCGTGCGGGTCGGCGTCGGCCTCGGAGTGCGTGTGGTCGAGCCACGGGTTGTAGAGCGAGTGGTGCTTGGCGGCCGAGCCGAAGTCCCACACGATGGGGTCGGTCTTGCGCGTGATGAGAGCGAAGCGGATGAGCTTGTCCATCGCCCACGTGCCGATGTGGGTCGCCGACATGTAGCGGATGTTCGAGAAGTCGAAGGCGAGCAGCGCGCCGACGTCGCTCTTGTCCAGCTGCGCCTTGAGGCGGAGGAGGCGTTCGGTGCGGAGCCGGTCGAAATCGACGCGCGCCTCCCAGTCGACCGCGTTCATGCCGGTGGTGCCGGTGCTCTTCATCGAGTCCTCCTGAAAGATTCGGGCCGTCGCGACATCGCTCGACGCGCTCAATGTGTAGCACAGATTAACGCCCTACGACCATACTGAACAACTCCGTCACAGCGGATGCGGAGCCGCCAGCCGCGGCCCGTCGACGCTCACTCCGACTAAACGAGGAAAGTATTTCTTCACCAATAGCGCACGCGTATGTATAGTGACGCTGAATAGCACCACCGGGGTCAGCGTCGATCTCTGGCTCTCGGCCGATTTCAAAGGAGAGATCTTCCATGAGGCATTCACGTCCGGTGCGGCTCGGCCGCACCCTCACCCTCGCTGCGGCCGCCGCCGCGGCAGCCCTCACGCTCGCCGCGTGCTCGGCGCCCGCCGCTGAAGAGCCTGCCGAGGGCGGCTCGAGCGAGGAAACCCTCCAGGTGGCGTACATCTCGTTCGCGGTCGCGAACACCTACGACGAGCCCATGCTCGCCGAGGTGGAGCGGGTCGCCGCCGAGAACAACATCGAGATCACCGTCTTCGACGGCAACCTCGACCCGAACCTCCAGGTCACCCTGATCCAGGACGTCATCGCATCGGGGCAGTACGACGGCATGATCACGCAGCCGATCTTCGGGCCGGCGCTGGTCGACGTCGTGCGCCAGGCGATCGATGCCGGCATCACGGTCGTCAATGTCGACCAGATCCTCGGCGACGACTTCACCACGCGCGAGACCCAGGTCGAAGGCCTGGCTGCGAACGTCGTGTTCGTTCCCTCCGAGCTCGG
>JAIXXG010000060.1 GCA_027490915.1 Microbacteriaceae bacterium | reverse complement strand
GTCGGGGGTCAGGATGATGCGGCGAGCGCGATCCGTGTCCTCGATGGTGACGCGACCGGCGGCCTCGGCGATCGGGGACGCACCCTTGGGGGTGCGAGCCTCGAACAGCTCCGTGACGCGCGGCAGACCCTGGGTGATGTCATCCGCCGAGGCGACACCACCGGTGTGGAAGGTGCGCATCGTCAGCTGGGTTCCGGGCTCACCGATCGACTGGGCCGCGATGATGCCGACGGCCTCGCCGATGTCGACGAGCAGACCGGTCGCGAGCGAGCGGCCGTAGCAGGCAGCACACACACCGACGGCGGACTCGCACGTGAGCACCGAGCGCACCTTGATGTTGTGCACCCCGGCCGCGAGCAGCGTGTCGAGCAGCACGTCACCGACGTCGGCGCCGGCCTCGGCCACAACCGTGCCCTTGGCGTTCACCGCGTCAGCCGCGAGGCTACGAGCGTAGACCGAGTTCTCGACGTTGCTGTCGAGGGTCCAGGTGCCGTCGGCACCCTCCGCCGCGATCGGCATGTCGAGACCCTTGGAGGTGCCGCAATCGGCCTCGCGGATGATGACATCCTGCGAGACGTCGACCAGACGACGGGTGAGGTACCCGGAGTCGGCCGTGCGCAGTGCGGTGTCGGCCAGACCCTTGCGGGCACCGTGGGTCGAGATGAAGTACTCGGCCACGGTGAGGCCCTCCTTGTAGGAGTGCACGATCGGGCGAGGGATGATCTCACCCTTCGGGTTCGACACGAGTCCACGCATCCCGGCGATCTGGCGAACCTGCATCCAGTTACCACGCGCACCCGACGACACCATGCGGTTGATGTTGTTGTCGCTGGCGAAGTTGGCCTGCATGGCCTCGGCCACCTCGGCGGTCGCCTTGTTCCAGATCTCGATGAGCTCCTGGCGACGCTCGGCGTCGGTCGTGAGGCCCTTGTCGAACTGGTCCTGAACCTTCGCGGCCTGCTTCTCGTACCCGGCGATGATCGCGGGCTTGTTCGGCGGGGTCACGATGTCCGAGAGCGCGACGGTCACACCGGAGCGGGTGGCCCAGTGGAAGCCGGCGTCCTTGATGCGGTCGAGCGCGGCCGCGACATCCACCTTGGGGTAGCGCTCGGCGAGGTCGTTGACGATCGCCGAGATGCGGCTCTTGTCGGCGACATCCTCGACGTAGGGGTAGTCCTCCGGAAGCGTCTCGTTGAAGAGCGCGCGACCGAGGGTCGTCTCCAGCAGGTGGGTGCGTCCCTGAACGAAGCCCTCGGGTGCCTCGCCGTCGGCGAAGTAGAGGTTCTCGAGACGGATGCGCACCTTGGCGTTGAGGTCGAGCGTGTGCTGGTCGAAGGCGAGGATCGCCTCGGCCACCGACGAGAACGCACGGCCCTCACCGGTCGCCCCCTCCTTGAGCGTCGTCAGGTGGTGCAGACCGATGATCATGTCCTGCGTGGGCAGGGTCACCGGGCGACCGTCGGACGGCTTGAGGATGTTGTTCGACGCGAGCATGAGCACGCGGGCCTCGGCCTGGGCCTCGACCGACAGCGGCAGGTGCACGGCCATCTGGTCACCGTCGAAGTCGGCGTTGAACGCCGCGCAGACGAGCGGGTGCAGCTGGATCGCCTTGCCCTCGACGAGCTGGGGCTCGAAGGCCTGGATGCCGAGGCGGTGCAGCGTGGGCGCGCGGTTCAGCAGCACGGGGCGCTCGCGGATGATCTCCTCGAGCACATCCCACACCTGCGGGCGCGACCGCTCGACCATGCGCTTGGCGCTCTTGATGTTCTGCGCGTGACCCAGGTCGATCAGGCGCTTGATGACGAACGGCTTGAACAGCTCGAGCGCCATCAGCTTGGGCAGACCGCACTGGTGCAGCTTGAGCTGCGGGCCGACCACGATGACCGAACGGCCCGAGTAGTCGACGCGCTTGCCGAGCAGGTTCTGGCGGAACCGGCCCTGCTTGCCCTTGAGCATGTCGCTCAGCGACTTGAGCGCGCGGTTGCCGGTGCCCGTGACGGGACGACCGCGGCGACCGTTGTCGAACAGCGCGTCGACGGCCTCCTGCAGCATGCGCTTCTCGTTGTTGACGATGATCTCGGGAGCCCCGAGGTCGAGAAGGCGGCGCAGACGGTTGTTGCGGTTGATCACGCGGCGGTAGAGATCGTTGAGGTCGCTCGTGGCGAAACGGCCACCATCGAGCTGCACCATCGGGCGCAGCTCCGGCGGGATCACCGGCACGACGTCGAGCACCATCGCGGCCGGCGAGTTGCCGGTCTGCAGGAAGGAGTTCACGACCTTCAGGCGCTTGATGGCACGGATCTTCTTCTGGCCCTTGCCCGTCGCGATCTGCTCGTGCAGCAGCTCGCTCTCGGCCTGCAGGTCGAAGGCCTCGAGGCGCTTCTTGATCGCCTCGGCGCCCATGTGCGCCTCGAAGTACAGGCCGTAGCGGTCCTGCAGCTCCTGGAAGACGGCGTCCTCCGGCTTGAGGTCGCCCACCTTGAGGGTGCGGAAGTCCTCCCAGACGCGCTCGAGCTGACCGATCTGCTCGTCGAACGACTTGCGGATCTGGGCCATCTCCTTCTCGCCCGCATCCTTGACCTTGCGCTTCTGGTCGGCCTTGGCGCCCTCGGCCTCGAGCTCGGCGAGCTCGCCCTCGAGGCGCTGGAGGCGCGTGGCCACGGCGCTGTCGCGCTGACCCTCGAGCGTCTTGATCTCGAGGCGCAGCTCGTTCTCGAGACCGGGGAGGTCGGCGTGGCGGCCCTCCTCGTCGACCGAGATCACCATGTAGGCGGCGAAGTAGATGACCTTCTCGAGGTCTTTCGGCGCCATGTCGAGCAGGTAGCCGAGACGGCTGGGCACACCCTTGAAGTACCAGATGTGGGTGACGGGCGCGGCGAGCTCGATGTGGCCCATGCGCTCGCGACGCACGGAGGACTTGGTGACCTCCACGCCGCAGCGCTCGCACACGATGCCCTTGAAGCGCACGCGCTTGTACTTGCCGCACGAGCACTCCCAGTCGCGGGAGGGCCCGAAGATCTGCTCGCCGAAGAGGCCGTCCTTCTCGGGCTTCAGCGTGCGGTAGTTGATCGTCTCCGGCTTCTTGACCTCACCGTACGACCAGCGACGGATGTCGTCGGCGGTCGCGAGGCCGATGCGGAGCTCATCGAAAGTCTTTGCGTCGAGCACAGATATCTCTTCTCTTGCCAGTTATGCGTCAGCGTTGTGCGAGTAGGGGGCCCGGCTCAGATCTCGTCGATCGACGAGGACTCGAAGCGGGTGGAGATGTTGATGCCGAGCTCCTCCGCGGCGCGGAAGACCTCGTCGTCCGTGTCCTTCAGGCTGAGCGCGGTGCCGTCGGCCGAGAGCACCTCGACGTTCAGGCAGAGCGACTGCATCTCCTTGATGAGCACCTTGAAGCTCTCCGGAATGCCGGGCTCCTGGATGTTCTCGCCCTTGACGATCGCCTCGTAGACCTTCACGCGGCCGAGGATGTCGTCGGACTTGATCGTCAGCAGCTCTTGCAGGGCGTACGCGGCGCCATAGGCCTCGAG
>JAIXXG010000075.1 GCA_027490915.1 Microbacteriaceae bacterium | reverse complement strand
CGTCGGTGAGGCCGCCCCGGCGCAGGTAGGCGTCGGCGAGCTTCTTCGCGCTCTTCTCGCCGCCGAGCGGGTCGTCGTCACCAACCATGATGAGCAGCGGCACGGGCGGCTGCACGCGCCGCGGACGGCCGAACAGGCGCAGTCCGACGGCGACGCCGAACAGCTGCAACACCTTCGCGTCGGTCGTCAGCGGGTCGTCGACGAAGGCGCGCGCGACGGCCGGATCGCGGCTGAGCCACTCGGCTCCGGTGTCGCCGAGGTGCTTGTGGCGGGCGTTGAGATCGCCGCCGTTCATGTCGAGCGGCGTGCGCAGCGCGGTGCCGGTGAGCACCACCGCAGTCCACGGGTGCGGGCCGGCGTTGAGCAGGTTCTGCACCATGAGCGAGCCCCACGAGTGCCCGAGCATCACGAACGGCAGCCCGGGGTTCTCCTCCTGCGCGATGCGCGTGAGGTCGAGCAGGTTCTGCTGGGTCGCGCGCAGTCCGCCGACACCCAGCTTGCCGATCTGCGCGAGGTCGCCCTTCCAGTACTCGACACCCGTCTGGCCGTGGCCGCGGTGGTCGTCGGCGTAGACCGCGTACCCGGCGGCGACGAGCGCCTGCGCGAGCACCTCGTAACGCAGCGCGTGCTCGCCCACGCCGTGCGCGAGCTGCACCACGGCCTTCGGCTTGCCCGGTGCCCACACGTAGTAGTGGATGACGACCCCGTGGGTGTCGGTGAAGGTGCGGTGCTGGCGCTCGGCGGTGAACTTCGGCATGAGTGGCCTCCTGGCGAGAATCCTACGGCCGAGCATCCCGTGCGGAATTCTGTTAGCCAGGGTAATGAGTTAGGCTAACGATCATGGATCTGCAGACGACCGACCCCGAGGAGGAGCTGCGCGTTCTCATCCAGAAGGTCGCCCGGCGCATCCGGGCCGAGCGCGCGGGCGAGGGCATCAGCGACAGCCAGCTCGGCGTGCTGTGGCGGCTCGCCAGCGAGGGCCGCTGCACGCCCGGCGGGCTCGCGACCGCCGAGAAGGTCAGCGCCCCCAGCATGAACCGCACCCTCAACGCGCTCGAGGCGAGCGGCCTCGTGCGCCGCGACCCGAGCGACGACGACGCGCGCAGCGTCTGGGTAACCATCACCGCGGCGGGCGAGCAGGTGATTGCCGAGACGCGGCGGCTGCGCCAGCAGTGGTTCCACGCGCAGCTCGAGGCTCTGAGCGACGCCGAGCGCAGCGCCCTCGAGGAGGTGCGGCCGATCCTGCGACGACTGGCCGACGCGTGAGGGCCGCTGTCATGAGGAGGCCGTCATGAACGCGATGTTCCGCTCGCTCGCCGGCATCAACTACCGCATCTGGTTCGCGGGCGCGCTGATCTCGAACGTCGGCACGTGGATGCAGCGCACCACGCAGGACTGGTTCGTGCTCACCGAGCTGACCGACAACGACGCCGCCGCCGTGGGCGTGACGATGGCCCTGCAGTTCGGCCCGGCGCTGCTGATCGGCCCATTCGCCGGCGTCATCGCCGACCGGATGCCCGGCCGCCGCCTGCTCGCCCTCACGCAGCTCGCCCAGGCGCTGCTGGCCCTCGCGCTCGGGCTCATCATCGTGCTCGGCATCGCCGAACTCTGGATGGTGTACCTGCTCGCCCTCGGGCTCGGCATCGCCACCGCGGTCGACGCCCCCGCGCGCCAGACCTTCGTCGGCGAGCTCGTCGGCACCGCCGACCTCCCGAACGCCGTCGCCCTCAACTCGGCCTCGTTCAACACCGCGCGGCTCATCGGCCCCGCCGTGGCCGGGTTCCTCACCGTGCTCGTGGGGGCGGGCTGGGTGATCCTGCTCAACGTGCTGACCTTCGGGGCGATGCTCGCCACCCTCGCGCTGCTGCGGGCCGACGAGCTGCACCCCCTGAGCAAGACGGCGCGGGGGCGCGGGCAGCTGCGCGCGGGCATCCGGTACGTCGCCCGCCGGGCCGACCTCGTCGTGGTCTTCACGATGGTCTTCCTGGTCGGAACCTTCGGCTTCAACTTCGCGATCTTCACCGCCACGATGGCGCGCGTCGAGTTCGGCCGCGACGCCGCCGACTTCGGGCTGCTGTCGTCGATTCTCGCCATCGGCTCGGTCACCGGCGCGCTGCTGTCGGCGCGGCGCGAGCGCCCCCGCCTGCGCGTGATCGTGCTCGCCGCGCTCGGCTTCGCCGGCGCGATGGTCGTCGCGGCCCTCATGCCCACGTTCGAGCTGTTCGCCGTCGCCCTCATCGGCGTGGGCTTCTTCGCCCTGACCATGATCACGAGCGCCAACGCGTACGTGCAGACGACGACGCGGGCGAGCATCCGGGGCCGTGTCATGGCCCTGTACCTGACGATCTTCATGGGCGGCACCCCGATCGGCGCGCCGCTGCTCGGCCTCGTCGCGAACGAGCTCGGAGCCCGATGGGCCATGGGCGTCGGCGCGCTGGCGGGTCTGCTCGCGGCCGTCGTCGCGGTGCTGTGGATGCGGAGCACGCGCAACCTGCGCATCCGGCGCCACCCGGCGGACGACCGGTGGTGGCACCTGGCCGTGCGCTACGACGGCGACGACCACGAGGCCGCGCTGGCCGCCGACCCGGAGACGCGGTTCCGCGACCTCGAGACCGCCACGACCGAGATCGCGATCATCGAGGCCGAGGCCCGCAAGGGCTGAGGGGATCAGTCGCGCCAGACGGTGTCGCCCTCGAGGATCCTCACGCCGTACGGCTCCACCGAGAGCGTCTGGCCGGCGATCGGAACACTCACGGCGGACGCCGTCTGGTTGATCACGAAGCGATGGCGGCCTCGACGAGTGACCTCGACCCCCGGCACGGCGACCGCGTCCTCGAGCACGCCTGTGCCGGCGAGCAGCTGGGCCACGAGCCGACTGCGCAGCCACGGGTCGGGCAATGTCGCCGCATACCAGGCCTGCCCGGCGCCCGCGCTGCGGCGCGTGATCGCCGCCTCACCCTCAAGCGGGCCGGATGCGAATCGCGCGACGACGTCAGCGCTCGTGATCACCAGGCGCTCTGACCACACGATGCCGACCGCGTCGCGCACACCCAGGTCGTTCGCGCGCAGGCGCACCGAATCGGCCGGAACCGAGCCGGGCACCGGCAGCGGGAAGAACTCGTCGATGCGCACGCCGAGGGTCTCGGCCAGAGAGCCGAGGTACCCGCCCGGAGTCAGACGCCCCTCCTCGTCGGTGATGCCCGACTGGTAGCCGACGAGCAGCCGCCCGCCCGCCTCGGCGTAGGCGCTGAGGGCGGCGAGGGCGTCGCTGGTCGCGACGAACAGGGTCGGCACGACGATGGCGCTGTAGCGACCCAGGTCGGAGCGCGGGTTGACGAAGTCGATCGCGACGCCCGCGTCATAGAGCGTTCGGTACCAGGCCCGCACGCCCTCCATGTAGTCGATCGTCGACGGCAGCCCGGTCTGCTCGATGCTCCACCACGAGTCCCAGTCGAGCATGATGCCGACGCTGCCGTGGGTGGGAGCATCCAGTGCATCACCGATCTCGCGCAGCTCGCCGCCCAGCTGGCAGACGGCCTTCCACGACACGGAGTCGGTGCCGGTGTGGGGCAGCATCGCCGAGTGGAACCGCTCGGCCCCGCGCTCAGACTGCCGCCACTGGAAGTACAGGATGCCGTCGGCGCCCCGCGCGATCGCCTGATACGACCAGGCGCGCATCATGCCCTCGGGCTTGGCGGCGTTCGACGGTCGCCAGTTGACCGCGCCCGCCGACTGCTCCATGAGCAGCCACGGCTTGCCGTCGGCGAGCGAGCGCATGAGGTCGCGCGTCATGGCGGCCAGGTACGGCGAGTCGGGGTCGACCGGGTCGGGGTAGCAGTCGTCGCTGATCACGTCGAGCTCGGCGGCCCACGCCCAGTAGTCGAGCGGTTTGAACAGTCCCATGAAGTTCGTCGTGATCGGCACGCTCGGGCTCGCCGCCCGAACCGCCGCCGCCTCCTCGCGGAAGATGCCGAGGATCTCGTCGGACGAGAAGCGGTCGAAGTCGAGCAGCTGGGTCGGGTTGCGGAAGGCCGGTGCCGCGCTCGGCACCGTGACCTCGTCGATCGAGCCGTAGCGCTGCGACCAGAAGGCGGTGCCCCAAGCGCGGTTGAGGTTCTCAACAGTGCCGTACTTGTTCGTCAACCAGCGGCGGAACGCCGCAGCCGAGGTCTCGCAGTAGCAGCGGCTGACGTGGCAGCCGTACTCATTGTTGATGTGCCAGAGCTCGAGCGCTGGGTGGTCGGCATAGCGCCGAGCGATCTCGCCGGCCAGGCGCGCCGCGAGCCGTCGGTAGTCGGGCGAGCTCGGGCAGTAGGCCTGCCGCGCACCACGCTGCAGCCGCACGCCCGTCTCGGTGACCGGAAGCGAGTCGGGGTAACGGTGGCTGAGCCATGGCGGCGGCGACGCCGTGGCCGTCGCCAGGTCGACGCGGATGCCCGCGGCGTGAAGGGTGTCGAGCACGCGGTCGAGCCACTCGAAGGTGAAGGTTCCCTCCTGGGGCTCGAGCCATGACCACGAGAAGACGCCGACCGTCACCATCGTGACACCCGCCTGCTGCATGAGCACGACGTCCTCCTGCCAGACGGTCTCCGCCCACTGCTCGGGGTTGTAATCCCCGCCGAACCAGATGGTCATGTGCGTGCTACTCCTTGGTGCTTCCGGCGGCCAAGCCCGACTGCCAATACCGCTGCAGGTACAGGAAGGCCACGATGAGGGGGACGATCGAGATGAACGACCCGGTGATGACGGTCGAGAAGACGGCGGTCGATCCGCCGCCTCCGGTCGAGAGGGCGTTGAGCTGCGCGAGGCCGACGGTGAGCGGGTAGAGGTCGCTCGACGACAGCATGATGAGCGGCAGGAAGAAGTTGTTCCACACCCCGACGAGCGAGAACAGGAACACCGTCACCATGCCGGGCCCCATGAGGCGCACCCCGATCGAGAGGAAGATGCGCAGCTCGGATGCTCCGTCGATGCGCGCCGCCTCGATGAGGCTGTCGGGCACCGAGTCGGCGGCGTACACCCGCATGAGGTACACGCCGAACGGGCTCACGATCGACGGGATGATGATGGCCCACGGAGTGTTGACCAGCCCGAGATTCGCGAAGACGAGGTAGGTGGGCAGCGCGAGCGCGGTCGCCGGGATCATGATCGACCCGAGCACGGCACCGAAGATGAAGCGCTGGCCCGGGAACGCGAACTTCGCGAACGCGTAGCCGGCTGCCGTCGCAAGAGCGGTCGCGCCGACCGCGCTGACACCGGCGTAGATGACGGTGTTGAGCGTCCATCGCCAGAAGGCGCCATCACGGAACTCGAACAGGTCGACGAGGTTGGTGACGAAGTTGAACTCGTCGCCGAACGCGAACCCGAAGGTCGTGAACAGGTCGGCGTTGTCCTTCGTCGACGCGATCGTCAGCCACAGCAGCGGCAGGAGGAAGTAGGCGACCCCGAGCCAGACGAGGGCGGTGAGCAGCAGGCTGCGGCGGTCGCGCGGGTCGCGGCGGCGGGAGCGCGGCTGACGCGCGGGGGCGGGAGCGCTCACGGCGGTCATCGGCGTGCCCCCGCTCGGCGCCCGGAGAGCTGGACCACGTAGGAGATGATCATGATGACGAACCCGAGGAGGAAGGCGACCGCGGCCGCGTAGTTGACGTCCTGGAAGCGGAACGCGAGCGTGTAGGCGTACATGTTCGGCGTGTAGGCCGTGCCGATGACGTTGGGGGCGATGGCGGCGAGCAGCGTCGGCTCGGTGAAGAGCTGGAAGCTGCCGATGACGGAGAAGATCAGCGTGAGCATGATCGCGGGGCGGATGGCGGGAACTTTGATGCTCCAGGCCACGCGGATCGCCCCGGCTCCATCGATCTCCGCCGCCTCGTAGAGCTCGGTCGGAATCGCCCGGAGGGCGGCGTACATGATGATCATGTTGTAGCCGACGAACGACCACGTGACGATGTTCATCATCGAGAACAGGATGAGCTCGTTCGAGAGCAGATCGGGCGAGGGCAGACCCACGGCACGAAGAGTCTGGGCGATCGGTCCGAAGTCGTCGCCGTAGAGGTAGCCCCACATCAGCGCAGCTACGACTCCGGGCACCGCGAAGGGCACGAAGATCGCGATGCGCGCGAAGCGGCTGCCCCGCATCCGCCCACTGTCGATGGCGAGCGCGAAGAAGAGGGCGAGCCCGAGCATCACCGGCACCTGGATCAGAAGGAAGACCGTGACGCGGCCGACCCCGGTTAGGAACACCGGGTCGGTGAGGGCCTTGCCGAAGTTCGCGAGCCCCACGAACTGCTCGCCGCCGATGAGGCGGGTCTGGAAGAGGCTGAGGAATCCGGCATAGGCGAGTGGCGCGATCACCATGGCGAGGAACACCACGATGAACGGGGCGATGAGCGCGTAGGCGGTGATGATGAGCTTGCGCCGCTGCGGGCTCGGGCGCCGCTGCACGCGCGGCCTGCGTGACGTCATCGTCATGCTCGGATCTCTTCTCTGTGTTCAGCGAGGTCGTCGCCTCGCGAGAGCGGTGGTGCCAGCGATGGAGACAACGGGGGAGGGTCGCCCTGGACCGGCGGCCCTCCCCCGTTCCAGCATCCCCTTACTGGACCGTGAACCCCT
>JAIXXG010000125.1 GCA_027490915.1 Microbacteriaceae bacterium | reverse complement strand
GCAAGCCGTGCCCGCGCTGCGGCCGGCCGATCGTGCGCGAGCAGTTCATGAACCGCGGCTCGCACTTCTGCCGCCGCTGCCAGCGCATCCGCTGATCGCGCCTTCCCGTCCGAAGTTCGGGAAGGTGCGACGACAGCACTCCCCGACGCGACCGGTCAGGCGCTGAGGTCCTTCCGCCACGCCCCTTCGTAGACGAACGGCACGAAGCCGAGCTGCTCGTTGACCGCGAGCATGTGCCGGTTCTCCTCCGCGTTGTAGGTGATGATCGCGGGATGCCCGGGCGAGACCTCCTCGAGCCACACGAGGTTCGCCGCCTTCAGCAGCAGGCCGAGGCGCCGCCCGCGGTGCTCGCGCAGCACGATCGTGTCCTCCTGCGCGACCGTGCGGTCGGGCTCGGCGGGCACGGTGAACTCGGTGAAGCCCACGAGCCGACCCGAGGGGATGTGCTCGACCGCGGCGACGACCGGGCGGCGCGGGCTCGACGCCTCGAGCGCCTCGTCCTCGAGCAGCCGCTCGACCGTCCAGGGGTCTTCCGGCTCCTCCAGCCCGGCGGTCGGCGCGTCGGTGCTCATGCGCGTCAGCAGGTGCGCGATGTCCTCCCGCCACTCCGGTGGCGTCGGGCCCGCCCAGGTGTGCACGCGGTAGTCGGGCCCGGCGGCCTCCTGCGCCGAGCGCAGCAGCGTGTCGACGCCCGCGGCGGGCAGGGGCAGTCGGCTGCCGCGCTCGACCTGCTCGAGCCGGTACCCGAGGCTCTGCAGCAGCCGCACCTCGGGCGTTCCGGCTGGCACCGAGCCGAAACCCGTCGGCGCCGGGATGCGGATGCCCCCGGTCTTCCACGACGGCGCGTAGACGATCGCGCGGGTGCGGCCCTCCGCGAGCGCGGCGGCCTCGAGGTGGCGAGCGAGGGCTTCTCCGACGCCGTGGCCCCGGGCATCCGGAAGCACCTCGACATGCATCCACGCCGTGTCGGCGGCCTCCTCGGTGCGCGTCTCGTAGATGCCGCGCCCGACCAGTCGGCCGTCGAGGCGCGCGGCGAAGAGGCGCTTGGGCTCGAACGCGGTCTTCTGCCAGCCGGGCAGCAGCTCGGCAGCGGTGTAGACGTTGTCATCGCTGCCGGAATCGTGACGGTTGACGGCGTTGCGCAGCTCGACCAGCGCCAGAAACTCCTCCGCATCGGGGGAGTCCAGGGTCTCCGGGATGCTCACCTCGGTGATCTCGATCGCACTCATGCCGCGCCTCCGTCGCTATGGGGTCTGGCTCGTGACCAGCCCGCCAGACTAGCCGCCCGCGACCCGATACGGTAGACCGCAGCCGTCGTCACGGAGCCGTTAGCGCCGAGCCGGGAGAGGGGGAGACCGCGTGCATCTGAAGAGCCTGACCATCAAGGGCTTCAAGTCGTTCGCGCAGCCGACCACCTTCCAGTTCGAGCCCGGCGTCACCTGCATCGTCGGCCCGAACGGCTCGGGCAAGTCGAACGTCGTCGACGCCCTCGCCTGGGTCATGGGCGAGCAGGGGGCCAAGACCCTGCGCGGCGGCAAGATGGAGGACGTCATCTTCGCCGGCACCGCGACGCGCGGGCCGCTCGGTCGGGCCGAGGTGCAGCTGACGATCGACAACGCCGACGGCGCCCTGCCGATCGAATACACCGAGGTCACGATCTCGCGCACGCTGTTCCGCAACGGCGGCAGCGAGTACGCCATCAACGGCACGGCGTGCCGATTGCTCGACGTGCAAGAGCTGCTGAGCGACTCCGGCCTCGGCCGCGAGATGCACGTGATCGTCGGGCAGGGTCAGCTCGATGCGGTGCTGCACGCGAGCCCGGAGGATCGTCGCGGGTTCATCGAGGAGGCGGCGGGCATCCTGAAGCACCGCCGGCGCAAAGAGAAGACGGTGCGCAAGCTCGAGGCGATGCAGTCGAACCTCACGCGCTTGAGCGATCTGGCCGGTGAGATCCGGCGCCAGTTGACCCCGCTCGGCCGGCAGGCCGAGATCGCGCGCGAGGCGCAGACGATCGCCGCGATCGTGCGGGATGCCCGCGCGCGGCTGCTCGCCGACGACGTCGTCGCCCTGCGCACCGCTCTGGCCGACCACGCCCGCAGCGAGAGCGAGCGCACGAGCGAGCGCATCGTCGTGCAGAGCCAGCTCGACCAGACCCGCCTGCGCATCCAGCGCATCGAGTCGCAGCAGGTGGGGGATGCCGTCGATGAGGCCCGCCGCGTGGCCTTCGACCTCGAGCAGGTGCAGGAGCGCGTGCGCAGCCTCACGAGCCTCACCAACCAGAAGCTCACCCTGCTCAGCCAGCAGTCGGAGCTGCCGGGCATGACGACGACCATCACGCAGACGCAGGTCGACGAGGCCCGCGCCGAGGCCGTCGCCCTGCGCGAGGGTGTGGCCGCCGCCGAGCAGCTCGTCGGCGAGGTCGCCGCCCGCACCGCAACGGCGCGCGCCGCCCTCGACGCCCTCGATGAGGAGATCGCGGCGCAGAGCGCCCTCGTCTCGCAGCACGACCTGCAGCTGGCCGCCCTCGCGAGCAAGGTCGACGTCGCACGGTCGACCCTTGCCGCCGCCCGCGGCGAACAGCTGCGCCAGCAGAACGCCCTCGAGGCCGCGCTCGCCCGCCAGGAGGCGACGCGCGCCGACCTGGCAGCCCTGCCCTCGCTCGATGAGGATGCAGGCGATGACGCTTCGCGCGCCCTCGACGCCGCGCTCGCCGACGCCGACGCCCGCGTCGCCGAGCTGACGGCGCGCATCGACACCGAGCGCGAGGCGCTGCACGCCCTCGAGCGCGAGCGCGACGCCCTCGCCGCCCGCGTCAGTGCTCTCTCGCAGGCGGTCGACGCCGGTGACGGCGCCTCGGGGCTCGTCGGCTCGCGGGGCATCCGCGGTCTGGTGAGCGACCACCTGCAGGTGCGCGCGGGCTTCGAGGCCGCCGTGGCCGCCGCGCTCGGCACCCTCGTCGACGCGGCGCTCGCCGACGACCTCGACGCCGGCCTGGCCGCGCTCGAGCGCGCGCACGCCGCCGAGGCCGGGCGCGTCGACGTGGTGCTCGCGGCGATCGGCGGGCGGGCATCCACCGGCCTGAGCAGCGTCGGGGGCCTCACTCCCGCGACCGACGTCGTGACCGCGCCCGACGGCGTGCTCGCCCTGCTCGCCCGCACCCTCATCGCCGACGACCTCGACGCTGCCCGCGCCGCCTGGCCCGCCGTCGCCGCGCTGCCCGAGGCCGACACCATCAGCGTCGTCACGCGTGCGGGCGATGTGCTGACGCGCTCGGTGCTGCGCGGCGGCTCGGGTGCCGGGCGCAGCCGCCTCGAGCTCACGGCCGAGCGCGACGCCGCCTCGGCGTCGCTCACCGAGGTCGCGACCGGCATCGAGCGTGCCCGCGGCGCCCTCGACGACACCCGCGCGGCGCTCGCCTCGGCGAAGCAGCAGGCGGTCGACGCCCTCGCCGCGGTGCGCGATCAGGATGCCCAGCGCGCCGCCCGCAGCGAGCAGGTCTCGCGTGCACGGGCGCAGGCCGAGGCTGCCGAGGCCGAGGCCGCCCGGCTCGCGACCGCACTGGACGCCGCCCGCGACGCCGTGCGCGAGGCCGAGCAGGGCGTCGAGCGGGCGCAGGCCGAGCACGAGGAGTTCGCCGCCCGGCCCCGGCCGATGCTCGACGCGAGCCAGCGCGACGCGCTCGTCGCCGAGCTGGAGGCCGCGCGAGCGGTCGAGCTCGAGCGCCGCATCGAGCTCGAGACCGCGCGCGAGCGGGTGCGTGCGGCGGTCGACGCCGCCGAGCAGCTCGACAAGCGCCGCATCGCCGAGAAGGCCGCTGCCGATGAGGCCGCGCGCCGTGCCGTGCTGCGGCAGCGCCAGGTGCAGCGCGCGAGCGCCGTCGCCGCCGTGCTGCCCGCCGTGCAGGAGGCGATCGACCGCTCGGTCGCCGAAGCACGGGTGGCCCTCGCCCAGCGCGAGAGCGAGCGGGCCGCGCAGAACGACGAGCTGCTCGAGCTGCGCCGCACCGAGAGCTCGCTGCGCGAACGCCTGTCGGCGATCACCGAGGGCGTGCACGGCCTCGAGCTGCAGATCTACGAGAAGAAGCTGCACCTCTCGCAACTGCTCGAGCGCGCGGGCGATGAGCTCGGGCTCGTCGAGGAGGTGCTCGTCGCCGAGTACGGCCCGCAGGTGCCCGTGCCCGACGACGACGCCCTGACCGAGGCCGCGAACGCCCTGGCCGACGCGGTGGCGGCGGAAGCGGCATCCCGCGTCAATCCCGACCCGGATGCGCCGCTCTTCGACCCGACCTCCGACGAGGAGGCCGCGCGGGTCGCCGAGCTCGTCGCCGACGCCGCCGCCCGCCCCGCGGGTGACCGGGCACGAACGTCGGCGGAATCGCACCCGGACGACCCGAATGGCGCGGGAGGCGCCGTCCTGCCGTCCGACGTGCCCGCCGGGCGCCCGTTCGACCGCGCCGAGCAGGAGGCCCGCCTCGCGCGCGCCGAGCGCAAGCTCGCCCAGCTCGGCCGCGTCAACCCGCTCGCGCTCGAGGAGTTCGCGGCGCTCGAGCAGCGCCACAAGTTCCTGACCGAGCAGCTGACCGACCTCGCGAACACCCGCCGCGACCTGCTGACGATCATCGACGAGGTCGACAGCACGATGCAGACGATCTTCGCCGCTGCGTTCGCCGACACGCAGGCGGCGTTCGACCAGGTGTTCCCGATCCTCTTCCCGGGCGGGTCGGGCAGCCTGACGCTCACCGACCCCGACAACATGCTCACGACAGGCATCGAGGTCACGGTGAAGCCTGCCGGCAAGAAGATCGAGCGGCTCAGCCTGCTGTCGGGCGGCGAGCGCTCGCTCGCGGCAGTGGCGCTGCTCATCGCCATCTTCAAGGCCCGGCCGAGCCCGTTCTACATCATGGACGAGGTCGAGGCGGCCCTCGACGACGCCAACCTCGGCCGCCTGCTGACGATCTTCCGCGACCTGCGGCAGAGCTCGCAGCTCATCATCATCACGCACCAGAAGCGCACGATGGAGATCGCCGACGCGCTCTACGGCGTGAGCATGCGGCAGGACGGCGTGAGCGCCGTCGTCGGCCAGCGCGTGCAGACGCCGGACGAGCGCGCGAGCTAGACGGTCAGCAGCGGCAGCGCCGGGTCGCCCGGGCTGAGCCGCAGGGCGGCGGGCGGCAGCTCGGCGACGGCCGCCGCGCAGTGGGCCCGCGCCGCGCGCACGCCCGCGGGCCCGAGCCACTGCGGGTCGGGCTCGCCGTCGCGCATGAGCGTGACCGTCAGGGCTCGCGCGGTGAGCCCCTCGGCTCGCGCGGCGGCGGCGGCGTCCCGCTCGGGCAGGCCGTCGCCGTCGTCATCCACGACCACGCGCTCGGCAACGGCGACGCCGTCGCGCAGCAGCCGCTCGGCGCGCTTCGCTCCGCCGACCGAGCGCTTGCCGACGGAGTTCTTGGCCACGGGCATCCATGCGCCCCCGTCGGCGCCGGTGCCATCGCGCCGCGCGACGAGCTTGTAGACGAAGCCTGATGCCGGGGCTCCCGCCCCCGTCACCACCGAGGTGCCCACGCCGAACGCGTCGACGGGGCTGCCGCGCAGGGCCGCGATCGCGTGCTCGTCGAGGTCGCTCGTGACGGTGATGCGCGTGCCGGTCGCGCCGAGCGCGTCGAGCTGCGCGCGCGTCTCGCGCACGAGGGTCGGCAGGTCGCCCGAGTCGAGGCGCACGCCGCCGAGCTGCGGGCCGGCCACGCGAACCGCGGTCTCGACGCCCCGCCGCACGTCGTAGGTGTCGACGAGCAGGGTCGTGCCGACGCCGAGCGCGGCGACCTGGGCGCGGAAGGCCTCCTCCTCCGAGTCGTGCAGCAGCGTGAAGGCGTGCGCCGCCGTGCCCATCGTCGGAATGCCCCAGGTGCGCCCCGCCTCGAGGTTCGAGGTCGCGCTGAAGCCGGCGATGTAGGCCGCCCGGGCGGCGGCGACGGCGGCGTGCTCGCCCGTGCGCCGCGAGCCCATCTCGGCGATGGGATGCCCCTCCGCCGCCGACACCATGCGGGCAGCCGCCGTGGCCACCGCCGAGTCGTAGTTCAGCACGCTGAGCACGACCGTCTCGAGCAGCACGGCCTCGGCGAAGGTGCCGCGCACCGTCAACAGCGGCGAGCCCGGCATGTACACCTCGCCCTCGCGGTAGCCCTCGACCTGGCCCGTGAACCGGTAGTCGGCGAGGTATGCGAGCGTCGCGTCGTCGACGACGCGCTCGTCGGCGAGCCAGTCGAGCTCGGCCCGCCCGAACCGGAAGGCGGTGATCGCGTCGAGCACCCGCCCGGTGCCGGCCAGCACGCCGTAGCGCCGACCGCCCGGCAGCCGTCGCCCGAAGACCTCGAACACGCAGTCGCGACCCGCGCGGCCCGAGCGCAGAGCGGCCTCGAGCATCGTCAGCTCGTACCGATCGGTGCGCAGCGCGGTCGTCACGCGGTCAGCCTACGCGCGGCTGCCCGCCCTAGTCTCGGGCGCATGACCCCGCCCACCGCCGCGAGCGCAGCCGCGCCGACCCGCTGGCTCACCGCCGAGCAGCTCGGGCCGGCGTTCGACGACGGCGGGCGCATCCTGCTGCTCGAGAACCACGAGGTCTTCCGGCGCCGCCCGACCCACCGGCAGAAGGCGCACCTGTACCTCGTCGCGCTGCGGCAGCGGGCGCGCGAGCTGGGCGACCGCGGCGCGCTGCACCGGGTGCGCCGCTACCGTGACGCGCTGACGGATGCGGCGCTCGTGCCCGGCGAGCTCGAGGTGATCGACCCGCCGTCGTGGGCCGCGCGGCGCCTGGTGCGCGAGCTCGGGGCGAGCATCCTGCCCGCCCGGGGGTTCGTGACGGGCGAAGAGCAGTTCGCCGCCTGGGCTGCGGGGCGAAAGCCGAGCCAGCTGGTGATGGACCGCTTCTATCGGGAGGTGCGCGAGCGCACGGGCATCCTTATGCAGGGCGGGCAGCCGGTCGGCGGGCAGTTCAGCTTCGACGCCGACAACCGCCAGCCGCCGCCGAAGGGCGCCGTCAGCCTCGGGCTGCCCGATCCGTGGCGGCCGGTCGAGGACGACATCGACGCCGCCGTGCGCGCCGACCTCGACGCACTCGACGCGAGCGGCGTGCGCTTCCTCGGCCGCGACGGACCGCGCCGGTTCGCGGCGACGCGCGCCGAGGCGCTCGCCGCCCTCGACGACTTCGTGGCCACGCGGCTCGGCGACTTCGGACCGTACGAAGACGCGATGATGCTCGGCGACGACACGATGGCGCACGCGCTGCTCAGCGTGCCGCTCAACCTCGGACTGCTGCACCCCCTCGAGGTCGTCGACCGCGTCGTCGCCGAGCACGCGGCCGGGCGGGCGCCGCTCAACAGCGTCGAGGGCCTCGTGCGGCAGCTCATCGGCTGGCGCGACTGGGTCTGGCACCTGTACTGGCACCTCGGCCCCGACTACACGCGCAGCAACAACGCGCTCGACGCCCACGTGCCGTTGCCCGCCCACTGGTGGCAGCTCGACGGGTCGGCAACGGATGCCCGCTGCCTGTCGCACACCCTCGACTCGGTCGGCGGCGCGGGCTGGGCGCACCACATCCCGCGCCTCATGGTGCTGGGCAACGCCGCCCTGCAGCGCGGCTACGACCCGGCCGAGCTCACGGCCTGGTTTCAGGGCGCGTTCGTCGACGGCACGCCCTGGGTGATGCCCGCCAACGTCGTCGGCATGAGCCAGTGGGCCGACGGGGGAGTCGTGGCGACGAAGCCCTACGCCGCAGGTGGTGCCTACATCGACCGCATGTCCGACTACTGCGGGTCATGCCGCTTCAACCCGAAGGTGCGGGTAGGCCCGGACGCCTGCCCGTTCACCGCGGGGTACTGGGCGTTTCTCGATCGGGTCGAGCCGAGCATCCGCGGCAATCACCGCATGGCGCAGCCGCTCGCGGGTCTTCGCCGCCTGGCCGACCGCGAGCAGGTCGTCGAGCAGGAGCGGGCCCGCGGCCCGCTCTGAGAACGCTGCCGGGCCCGCGGCCCGCTCTGAGAACGCTGCCGGGCCCGCGGCCCGCTCTGAGAACGCTGCCGGGCCCGCGGCGCGCTCTG
>JAIXXG010000064.1 GCA_027490915.1 Microbacteriaceae bacterium | reverse complement strand
CTCGGCGAGCCGCACCCGCACGAAGGCGTGCCCCGCAGCGGCATCCCCCGCTGTCGCAAGCACCGTGCGCGCCGCGAGCGTCAGCCGCCGCGCGGCGGGTGGGAAGGGGTGGCGGGTGAGGTCATAGGGCACAGCGAGCTCCGCTCAGGCGGCCGGGACGACCGGCACGGCTCCGGTCGGCGGGGGCGGCGCATCCCCGTTGTCGATGTCCTCCGGGTTGGGCAGCGTCATCAGGAACCGGTAGAAGATCAGGCCGAGCACGGTGATGCCCGCGCCGCCGACGATCCACGGCACGGTGAGGTCGATGAGCGCGAGCGCGCCGCCGAGCAGCGAGCCGATCGGCATCGTGCCCCACAGCAGCGTGCGCCAGGTGCCGTGCACGCGACCGAGCAGCCGGCCCGGGATGATCGCCTGACGGAACGACATCATCAGCACGTTCCAGATGGTGGTGGTCGAAGCTCCCAGCGCGAAGAGCACGATCGCAGCGAGCGGCACGGGGAAGAGCCCGGTCAGCAGCACCAGGATGCCCGCGAGCAGGTTCATCGCCGCCATCACCGGCCCCAGGCCGAAGCGGCGGGCCAGCCGCGAGGCGACGACCGAGCCGAGCAGCCCGCCCAGGGCGCCGGAGAGCAGGAACAGCCCGAACGCCGCCTCCGGAATCGCCAGGGTGTCGAGCACGAACAGCACGAGCGTCGCCCCCGAGGCCGAGAAGAGGATCGCCACCGGGATGCTCACGAACCACAGCGTGCGCAGCATCCGGTTGCCCATGATGAAGCGCCAACCGTCGGCCAGCTGGCGGCGGAACGGCACGACATCGGCGACCTCGCCGGTCGCGACGGCCGCGTGGAACTGCTTGCCCGACGCGACGGCGGGCAGCAGGGCGGCGAGGAGGGCCGCGAGCCCGAACGCCGCGACGAGCCCGCCGATCGGGATGAGCACGGCGACCGCGAACAGGGCCGAGGTGAGCGGGGCAGCCGCGAAGTTCTGCACGACGAGCTCGGCGCCCTCGATGCGGGCGTTCGCGCGCGGAAGGTCCCGCTTGGCGACGACGCCCGGCACGACCGCGCGGATCGCGCCGTCGTAGAGCGTCTCGCACACCCCGTAGACGAAGATCACGAGGTAGAGCCACCAGATCGTCAGAGCGTTCATCGCGACGAGCGCGAGAAGGACGACGGCGAGCAGCGTGCGCACGCCGGCCGCGAGGGCGAGGGCCTGGCGGCGGTCCATGCGGTCGACGAGGATGCCCGCGGGCAGTGCGAAGAACAACCACGGCAGCATCGCCACGGCACCGATGCCCGCGATCAGCACGGGGTCGTCGGTGAGCCGCGCGGCGAGCAGGGGCGACGCAGTGCGCGCGATGCCGTCGCCGAGGCTCGACGCGAGGTTGGCGGTGAAGACGTTCGCGAACGTGCGGCCGAGGCCGCGCCGCTGAGCGCTCGACGCGGCGCCGCCCTCGGGGGCGGAGTCCGCGCCAGGGGTGGAGCGCGCCGTCATAGCCCGACTACCAGCGCTCGTGCACGAGAGGGCGGATGCGACGGTCGTACAGCTCGACGACGCGAGCGTGGAACTCCGGGCCGAGCGCGGCCACCGAGCCGGCGGCGGCATTGGAGCGCGCTTGCTCGGGGTTGCGCGCACCGGGGATCACCGTGCTGACGCCGGGCACCTCGGTGAGCCAGGCGAGCGCGGCCGTCGCCGGGGCGAGGCCGTGCTCGGCGGCGAGCGCCGCGAACTCCTGCGCCGCCTCGACGCCGGTGGCGTAGTCGACGCCCGAGAACGTCTCGCCCTGGTCGAAGTGCGAGCCGTCGCGGTTGTAGGTGCGGTGATCGTCGGCGGCGAAGACGGTGTCGGCGGTGTACCGCCCGCTGAGCAGGCCCGAGGCGAGGGGCACGCGGGCGATGATGCCGACGCCGGCCGCGATGGCGGCGGGCAGCACGGCGTCGAGCGGCTTCAGCCGGAACGCGTTGATGATGATCTGCACGCTCGCGACATTCGGCCGGGTGATCGCCGTCAGGGCCTCCTCGACCGTCTCGACGCTCACGCCGTAGTGCCGGATCTTGCCCTCGTCGACCAGCTGGTCGAGGTCGTCGTAGACCCGGTCGATCGAGTACACGGGTGTCGGCGGGCAGTGCAGCTGCACGAGGTCGAGGGTGTCGACGCCGAGGTTCTTCAGGCTGCGCTCGTTCCAGGCCCGGAAGTTCGCGGTCGAGTAGTTCTCGGGCACCTGCGGCAGGCGGCGCCCCATCTTCGTCGCCACGAACACGTTCGCATCGGGATGCTGGCGCAGGTACGCCCCGATGATCGACTCGCTGCGGCCATCGCCGTAGACGTCGGCGGTGTCGAAGATCGTGACGCCCGACTCGACGGCCGCGTCGAGCACCGCGTGGGCATCCTTCTCGCTCACATCGCCCCAGTCGGCGCCGAGCTGCCAGGTGCCGAGGCCGATGGAGGAGACGGTGGCGCCCGTGCGCCCGAGAACGGAGGTCTTCATGACGCTCAGCCTATTCGCCGTTCGACGCCCCCCAGGGTGCGGGCGGCAGGGCGATGACCTCGGCGACGGCCCGCGCGAGCTTGGGCCGCATCAGGTGCGCGACGCCGGAGACGCGGTGGGCCCGCACGTGCCGCAGCTGCTGCACGATCGCGAGGCCGGCAGGAGCGAGGAAGGGGTCGAGCGCGCCGAACACGAGGTCGATGGGCACCCGCACGCGCGACAGGTCGGCGAGCGTGGTCTGCGACTCGATCGCGTTCTGCAGCGAGAGCATGAACGGCTGCCAGTTCGTCTCGGTCAGCTCGAGCACGTTCTTGATGGGGGCGACGGCCGCGAGGGCCGCGGCCGTGCGCTGGGTGAAAACCGGGTTGCTGCGTAAGAACTCGTAGACGGTGAAGTACGCGCCCATGCTCGCGCGATCGAACCGGTCGCCCAGCAGCGCCGGTGGAAGGTAGATGGGCGAGCTCACGAGCACGAGGCGCTCGAGCTGGCGCCGGTGCGTAGCGGCGTAGCGCGCCGCGATGAGGCTGCCGAGCGAATGCCCGACGAGGGTGAACGGCGCGCGCAGGCCGAG
>JAIXXG010000123.1 GCA_027490915.1 Microbacteriaceae bacterium | reverse complement strand
GGCGCGAGTGTTCGTGCCAGCGCTGGGGCGGTTCCTCTCCGTGGATCCGGTCGAGGGTGGGGTGGATAACTCGTATGTGTATCCGACGGATCCGGTGAACAAGCTCGACCTCAGCGGGATGTGTCAGGCTAGGCGAGGATACGGAGCTTGTCTGCAAGAGCAGTCCAAAACTCAGTCGGTAGCGCTCCGAAGCAGTTTGCCAGCGATAAACATTGTTCGAAAGATTCCTCGCGTGAACATCTATCCGGGAGCAACGAGCGTACCGGGACCGCGGGGAACGACCTACAAGTTCGACGTGATACGGCAGATTACTGTCGACGAGTGGAACAATCAGCCGAGAATAAACATAAGCGTCGAGTTTGGTGCTCGAAACCCTCTACAGTTGGAGAATGTTCGTAGACAAGTAGAAGATGCCCTCGGAGTTGCCGTTTTCAATGTGCCCACACTGGTGCAGCAATTGGGATGTCATGGAGCTTCCGTGGGAGATAGCTATTGGAATATAGAGGCAGCTCACCCAAGTAATCCATCCTGGAATGCTCCCGGTGAAGTTGTGATGAATTGGTTCAATTACGGCTTTCCAAGCGGCGCGTGCAATTGGTCGGAATAATGAACAGTAGACTTTCATCCACGATTGTGGCGATTTCGCCCCTTATTGGCTCCTCGCCGGGTCTCTATGGTGCCTTTTTCCTAGCCGCACCGTCCTGTGGTTTCGGCTTCGCGGAACTCCCGGTTCGGTATCCTGATGCAAGCACGACCTTGGGTGTCGTGCTTGTCACTTCTTTCGTGTTATGGATCGGCTGGATAGTTGCCTTTCAGAGGGTTCCAGGGTGGAGCCGGGCGACACATGGTTATTCGATGTCTGGTCGCCTTACTCTTGTCGGCTCAACCCTTGGAGGGGTTTTCTTTGGCGTGATGGCCTCGCTATTCGCATACGCGGTGGTCGCCGGGGTTGAGGATATCTGCGAAAGGGTTCCCTTGCCCATTTGGCTGATAGGTTCGCTGCTCATGATTCCACTCGTTTTCGTGGGATACCTGATCACGGAGGTTGTTGTCGAATTCCGCCGCCGGAAACGAGGAACCTAGCATCTTGGCGATCGAGGGCCAGGGGAATACAAAGCTGATTCGTACTTGCTTCACCGCCAAGGTGGGCACCGCTCGCAAGGCGGCGAACATGCGTGCCTGAGCATCCCGCCCGCTGTACCAGACTGGTGCCGTGCAGCTTGAGATCTGGCTCGTCTTCGCCCTCGCGGCGCTCGGGCTGTCGCTGACGCCGGGGCCCAACGGGCTGCTCGCGCTGACGCACGGCGCCATCTACGGAGTGCGGCGCACGGTGTTCACGGTTCTTGGCGGAGCGGCCGGGTTCGCGGTCGCGATCGCGGTGTCGATGTTCGGCATCGGGGCGCTGCTGACGGCGGTGCCCGAGGTGCTGACTGTGCTCAAGTGGGTGGGCGGGGCCTACCTGGTGTTTCTGGGCGTGCAGGTGTGGCGGGCTCCGGCCATCACGGTGGCGGCGAGCGGTGAGCGCCCGAGCGCCTCGGCGTGGTCGCTGTGGCAGCAGGGCTTTCTGGCCGCGGTCACCAACCCCAAGGGCATCCTGTTCTTCGTCGCCTTCCTGCCGCAGTTCATCGACCCGGCCGGCGACCTCGTCGTGCAGTTCGCCGCCATGGCGGGCACCTTCATCGCCATCGAGATCGCCTTCGAGCTGACCGTCGCGGCCCTCTCGCAGACGCTGCAGCCGCTGCTGGCCCGCGCCGGCCGGTGGTTCAACCGCGTCACCGGCGGGTTCTTCGTGCTGATCGGCGTGCTGCTGCCCTGGCAGGTCTGAGCGGTCAGCGCCGGGCGAGCCGCAGCCAGGTCTCGACGAGCGTGTCGGGGTTGAGCGACATCGACTCGATGCCGCGGTCGACCAGCCACTCGGCCAGGTCGGGGTGGTCGCTCGGCCCCTGCCCGCAGATGCCGACGTATCTGCCGGCCGCGCGGCAGGCGTCGATCGCCATGCCCAGCAGCGTCAGCACCGCCGGGTCGCGCTCGTCGAACGAGCCCGCCACGAGCGCCGAATCGCGGTCGACGCCGAGGGTGAGCTGCGTGAGGTCGTTCGAACCGATCGAGAAGCCGTCGACGTGCTCGAGAAAGGCCGCGGCCGACAGCGCGTTCGACGGAATCTCGCACATCATGATGATGCGCAGGCCGTTCTCGCCGCGCTTCAGCCCGTTGTCGGCGAGCACCTGGATGACCGCCTCGAGCTCGCCGACCGTGCGCACGAACGGCACCATGAGCTCGAGGTTGGTCAGCCCCATGTCATCGCGCACCCGCCGCATCGCGGCGCACTCGAGCGCGAAGGCCGCCGCGAAGTCGTCGGATACGTAGCGCGAGGCGCCGCGATAGCCGAGCATCGGGTTCTCTTCGCGCGGCTCGTAGCGCTCGCCGCCGACGAGGTTGGCGTACTCGTTCGACTTGAAGTCGCTCAGCCGCACGATCACCGGCTCGGGCGCGAACGCGGCCGCGATCGTCGCCACGCCCTCAGCCACCCGGCTGATGAAGAACTCGGTGGGGGAGGGGTAGGCCTGCCAGTGCGCGTCGACCTCGGCCTGCAGGGCGGCGGGCAGCACGTCGCGCTCGAGCAGCGCGCGCGGGTGCACGCCGACCTGGCGGTTGATGATGAACTCGAGCCGCGCGAGCCCTACGCCGCGGTTCGGCAGGTGGGAGAGGGCGAAGGCCTGATCGGGCGTGCCGAGGTTCATCATGAGCTTCGTCGAGACGGGCGGCATCGCATCCAGCGCCGTCTCGATCACCTCGAACGGAAGCCGCCCCGCGTAGACGCGCCCCTCGTCGCCCTCGGCGCACGACACCGTGACGGGCTGCCCGTCGGTCATGACGCTCGTGGCGTCGCCCGTGCCGACCACCGCCGGAATGCCCAGCTCGCGCGCGATGATCGCCGCGTGGCAGGTGCGCCCGCCGCGGTTGGTGACGATGGCGGCGGCGCGCTTCATGATCGGCTCCCAGTCGGGGTCGGTCATGTCGGCCACGAGCACGTCGCCCTCGGCGAACTCGCTCATGCGGTCGATCGCGGTCAGCACGCGCACCGGGCCCGCGCCGATCTTCTGCCCGATCGCGCGCCCGGCGATGACGACCTCGCGGGCCGCAGCGTCGCCACCGAGCGTGTAACGCGTGAGCACCTGATGCTCGCGCCGCGACACCACCGTCTCGGGCCGCGCCTGCAGGATGTACAGCCGGCCGTCGACGCCGTCGCGGGCCCACTCGATGTCCATCGCGCGGCCGTAGTGCTCTTCGATCGTCACCGCGTGCCGGGCGAGCTCGTGCACCTCGTCGTCGGTCAGCGAGAACCGCGCCCGATCGGCCGGGTCGACGTCGGTGAACACCGTGCTCGTCGCCGTGCTCGAACCGCCGGCGTAGACCATCTTCACGGCCTTCGCGCCGAGCGTGCGCGACAGGATCGCCGGGCGGCCCGCGCGCAGCCCCGGCTTGTAGACCGAGAACTCGTCGGGGTTCACCGCGCCCTGCACCACCGCCTCACCGAGCCCGTACGACGACGTGATGAGCACCGCGTCGGTGAAGCCCGACTCGGTGTCGATGCTGAACATCACGCCCGAGGCGCCGACGTCGCTGCGCAGCATGCGCTGCACGCCCGCCGACAGCGCCACCTCGTCGTGGGCGAAGCCGTTGTGCACGCGGTAGGCGATGGCGCGATCGTTGAACAGCGAGGCGAACACGCTGCGGATCGCCTGCAGCAGGTTGTCGATGCCGCTGATGTT
>JAIXXG010000014.1 GCA_027490915.1 Microbacteriaceae bacterium | reverse complement strand
TCGTCGATGTAGATGATGCCCGTCTCGGCGCGCTTCACGTCGTAGTCGGCCGCCTGGATGAGCTTGAGCAGGATGTTCTCGACATCCTCACCCACGTAGCCCGCCTCGGTGAGGGCCGTGGCGTCGGCGACCGCGAAGGGCACGTTGAGGCGCTTCGCGAGGGTCTGCGCGAGGTAGGTCTTGCCGCAGCCGGTCGGCCCGATGAGCAGGATGTTGCTCTTCGCGATCTCGACGTCGTCGGCGAGCTGGTCGGCGGCGGTGAGGGTCTGCCGGGCGCGGATGCGCTTGTAGTGGTTGTAGACCGCGACCGAGAGGGCCTTCTTCGCGGCGTCCTGCCCGATCACGTACTCCTCGAGGAAGGCGAAGATCTCCTTCGGCTTCGGCAGCTCGAAGTCGCCGGTGGGGGTCTCGTTCGACTCGGCCAGCCGCTCTTCGATGATCTCGTTGCAGAGCTCGACGCACTCGTCGCAGATGTAGACGCCGGGGCCGGCGATGAGCTGCTGCACCTGCTTTTGACTCTTTCCGCAGAACGAGCACTTGAGCAGGTCGGCGGTCTCCCCGATGCGGGCCATGGCCTCACCCCTCACTGTCGCAGCGGATGCGTCGCGACCCGCCCTGCAGCGAGCCTAACGCCCGCGGACGACGTTCGCCGCGCAGGCGAGCACCCCGGGTGTCGTCGCGGCTCCGAACACATGCAGGGCGCTCCGAATCCGCGCCCGTAGCCTGGAGGCATCATGACGTCGCACGACACCGCACCCGCCATCCGCCGCCCGTTCCGTCCGCGGGCGATCGCCGCCCTCGCCCTGGCGCTCGGCATCGTCGTGGGGGCGGGCGCGCCCGCGCTCGCGCACGACCCGGTGGCGACGACGAACCCGGCCGATGGCTCCGAGATCACGACGGCGCCCGCCGTCTTCAGCGTCACGACGGCCCAGCCGATGCTCGACCTGAGCGGCGACGGCGCGGGCTTCGGCCTGCAGGTCACCGACGCGGCGGGCCTGTTCTACGGCGACGGCTGCATCACCGTCGAGGGGGCGACCCTGTCGATGCCGGCGACGCTCGGCGGGCCGGGCGTCTACACGATGGTGTTCCAGTACATCTCCTCCGACGGGCACACGACGTCGGGCTCGGTGTCGTTCACCTACGCCCCGACGGATGCGAGCACCGCGAGCCCCGGCTCCCCCACGCCCCCGACCTGCGGTGTGCCGGTCGCGACGCCGAGCGCCTCGCCGAGCGCGACAGCCACGGCCGAGCCCACCCCGAGCGCCGCGCCGACCGACAGCGGCGCGACGGGGGCCGAGGGCGGTGACGGCGAGTCGTCGACCGTGCTCGCGATCGTGGGCGGGCTCGGCGCGCTGCTCGCCGTGGCCGCGGTCGTGATCGCTCTCGTCGTGCGCCGCCGCGCATCGACCACGGAATGACGAGAGCCCCGCATCCATCGCCCTGATGGGGCTGCGGATGCGGGGCTCCCGTGGCCGATGACTCAGGCGGTGATCGCCGCCGGGGCCGTCTTGCGACTCGTCAGCACCTGATCGATGAGGCCGTACTCGAGGGCCTCCTCGGCGATGAGGATCTTGTCGCGGTCGATGTCCTTGTTCACCTGCTCGACCGAGCGGTTCGAGTGCTTCGACAGCGTCACCTCGAGCCACTCGCGCAGGCGGGCGATCTCCTTCGCCTGGATCTCGATGTCGCTCGCCTGGCCGCGGCCCGCGTCACCGGTCGCCGGCTGGTGGATGAGCACCCGCGCGTTGGGCAGCGCCAGACGCTTGCCGGGCGTGCCGGCGGCGAGCAGCACGGCCGCGGCCGATGCCGCCTGCCCGAGCACGACCGTCTGAATCTGCGGGCGGATGTACTGCATCGTGTCGTAGATCGCTGTCATGGCCGTGAACGAGCCGCCGGGGCTGTTGATGTACATGACGATGTCGCGGTCGGGGTCTTGCGACTCGAGCACGAGCAGCTGGGCCATGACGTCGTCGGCCGACGCGTCATCGACCTGCACACCGAGGAAGATGATGCGGTCTTCGAAGAGCTTCGCGTAGGGGTCTTGGCGCTTGTAGCCGTAGGCCGTGCGCTCCTCGAAGCTCGGCAGGATGTACCGGCTGCTGGGCAGCATCGGGTTCGCGGCGCCGTAGGTCGGGAATTCCATGGTTCTCGCTTCTCTCGTCTCTCGCCGCTACTTCTTGTCGGTTCCGCCGCCGCCGACGATGTCGGAGGCCGAGGCCCGGATGTGGTCCACGAAGCCGTACTCGAGCGCCTCCTCGGCGGTGAACCAGCGGTCGCGGTCACCGTCGGCGTTGATCTGCTCGACCGTCTTGCCGGTGGCGGCGGCCGTGATCGCCGCGAGGCGGTGCTTCATGTCGGTGATGAGCTGCGCCTGCGTCTGGATGTCGCTCGCGGTGCCGCCGAAGCCGCCGTGCGGCTGGTGCAGCAGCACGCGGGCGTTCGGGGTGATGTACCGCTTGCCCTTCGTGCCCGCCGTCAGCAGCAGCTGGCCCATCGAGGCCGCCATGCCGATGCCGACCGTGACGATGTCGTTGGGCACGAACTGCATCGTGTCGTAGATGGCCATGCCCGCGGTGATCGAGCCACCGGGAGAGTTGATGTAGAGGTAGATGTCCTTCTCGGGGTCCTCCGCCGCGAGCAGCAGCAGCTTGGCCGCGATCTCGTTGGCGTTCTCGTCGCGCACCTCCGACCCGAGCCAGATGATGCGATCTTTCAGCAGTCGGTCGAAAACACTGTTCGGCAGTGCCGGTTCAGCCATGGAAGGAGCTCCTGTTCGTCTCGTGGTTCGAATCTACAGAAGCCAACCCGCGCGAACGGCCGTGTTCGCCGTGGGCAGAGCACGCCGTCAGGGAGTCAGGAGCAGCGCGTCGATGAGTCGAGCGATGTCGCCGTCGAGCGTGCGCGGCCAGACGAGATGGGGCTTGTGGATGCGGAGCAGAACGAGGCCGTGCACGCTGCCCCACAGCACCAGTGCGTCAGCCGCGGCGCGCGGGACGTCGACCGCTGGTCGAGCGGAGGCGATCGCGTCGGTGAGCAGCTGGATGAGGCCGTCGGCCGGATTGAGCTCCGAGACGATGCCGGCCTGCGGTGCGGTCTCGAAGACCAGCTGGTACGCACCCGGATGCTCAAGCGCCCAGTGCGCGTACCCGCTCGCCAGACTTTGCACGGTGCCGGCAGGTGTCTCGTGGACCAGGTTCTGCATGACGGCACGGCGGAGGTCATCGAGATGGGCGTCGACGACCGCTCGCACCAGAGCGACCTGCGAGTCGAAGTGGAGGTACACGGCCGACGCGGAGACTCCGCACGCTCGCGCAACGGCTCGGAGCGAGGGCAGGCTCGCCGGTTGCGGCGTCGTGAGCATGGAGCTCGCCGCGGCGACCAGCTCGGTACGCAGTCGCTCGCCGCTGCCTCGGGCGTTCTGCTCTCGCTCTGCCACGCACCCTCCGACCCACCGCGTCTGGACAAGTTCGATGAACACGTGTAAACCTATACGGTGAACACCTGTTCACTCAACTCATCTTCTTCCGAAAGGCTCTGTCGTGACCATCGACTACCGCGGTACCACCGCCCTCATCACAGGCGCCAGCTCAGGCTTGGGCGAGCAGTTCGCGCGCCAACTCGCCGCCCGTGGCGCCGACCTCGTGCTGGTCGCCCGTCGCCGCGAAAGACTGCAGACCCTCGCGGACGAACTCCGCACGGGTCACGGCGTCTCCGTCGACGTGATCGCCACCGACCTCGCGGCTCCAGGGGCTGTGCCAGCACTGGTGCAGACTCTGACCGAGCGCGAACACGTCATCGGAACCCTCATCAACAACGCGGGCTTCGCGACCCGCGCGCGATTCGAGAACGACGATGCCGATCGGGTGCACGAGCAGGTGCAGCTCAATGTCGCGGCCCTCGTCGATCTGACCCGCGCCCTCTATCCGGCGCTGCTCGCCAGCGGCCGAGGGGCACTCGTATCGATCGCGAGCACGGCGGCTTACCAGCCGACACCGGCCATGGCGGTGTACGGCGCAACGAAGGCTTTCGTCCTGAGCTTCACCGAAGCGCTCTGGTATGAGGCGCGCGAGAGCGGCCTCCGCGTTCTCGCTGTCTCGCCCGGGGCGACGCGCACCGAGTTCTTCGACGTCGCCGGCGAGAACGCGCGAGTGGGAGCGTTCCGCGAGCCGAGCGACGTCGTCGCCCACGCATTGTCGACCCTCGATCGGCGCAACCCTCCCCCGAGCATCATCGACGGCGCAGCGAACCGCATCACCGCCGTGCTGCCGCGGCTGCTGACGCGCCGGGCCGGGGTCTCACTGACCGGCTGGGTGACCGGTCGTCGACCGATCGACGCCGCCCACTGATCAGCGACTACTCCTCGCGCACCTCGATGGCGTAGCTCGTGCCGTCGAACTCGGTCACCGTGACGATGATGAAGGCGGCGTTCGCCGACGTCTCGTAGTAGCAGCGCACCTCCTGGCCGAGGAAGATCTCGATGTCCTCCGTGCCGCAGTCGACGACCGGGCGCTCTCCGAGCGACGAGGTGATGGCCTCCGCCGTCAGGTCGGCGAAGGCGGCGGCCGACTCGAACGCCGACTCGGGCTGCGGCTCGGGCTCGGCGGCAGACCCGGCCACGTCGAGCACGTAGTCGGTGCCGTCGATGCTCGAGATCGTGAGCGTGTAGCTGCCGGCCTCGCCCGTGGCCGGGTCGACTCCCGCGCACTCGATCGAGGAGCCGACCTCGAACGGCACGTCACCCGTGCCGCAGTCGATCTCTACGGTGAAGCCCTGCTCGAGCACAATGCCCTCGGCGACGGTCGCGAGCTCGCTCGCGGCGATCGTGGTCGGAGCAGCCGGGTCGACGGGAACGGCTCCCGTGGTGTCGATCGAGCCGAAGCACCCCGACAGCGAGAGGGCGAGGGCGGCGCCGAGACCGGCGAGGGCGATGCGGGGCAGGGGGCGGGTCATGACGGGCCTCTCTCGGGATGCGGGGTCGACGAAAGCGACGCTACTCCTGCACCCGACGCCCGACAATGAGCAGGAACTACCCGGTCGGGCCCTCCCGCCCTGCCTACAGTGGATGCTGTGCTCGCCCTGCGCCCCGCCACCCCCGCCGACCGCCCCGCGGTCGAGGCGATCTGCATCGCCACGGGCGACGACGGCCGCGACGCGCGCGGCCTGCAAGCGCACCCCGAGCTGCTCGCCCACCTGTGGGCGAGCCCGCACCTGATCGCCGACCCGGCGCTCGCAACCATTGTGGAGGACCCGCACGGCCCCGCCGGATACCTCGTGGCCACCGCCGACACGCTCGGCTTCGAGCGCTGGTGCGAGCAGCACTGGTGGCCGGCCGTGCGGCGGCAGTATCCGCTCGACGAGGCGTGGGGCGACCGCGACCGGGCGCTCGTCGAGCTCGTGCACGCGCCGGAGGTGAGCCCCGCATCCCTCGCCGCCGGGTACCCGGCGCACCTGCACATCAACCTGCTGCCCCGCGCGCAGGGTGCGGGGTTCGGGCGCGTGCTCATCGAGCGGCTGCTGGCGCAGCTGCGCCTGCGCGGCGTGCCCGGGGTCCACCTCGGGGTGTCGCGCACCAACGCGCGAGCGATCGGGTTCTACGAGCACCTGGGGTTCGAGCGTCACTCGGTGGAGGCCGACGGCGGGCTCATCATGACGCGCCGCGTCTGACCCGCCGCGTCTGACCCGGCGCGCTTGACCCGCCGCGTCTGACCCGGCCGAACGACGAGGGGCCCGACGCCGTAGCGCCGAGCCCCTCGCGACACGAGAAGACCTAGTGGTCGTGACCCTCGTGGTCGTCGTGGTCGTGACCGGCGTGGTCATCGGCCAGCACCGCGTCGGTGACCGGAGCCACAGCGGCAGCGGTGAACGCCGACAGGTCGACGGGCTTGCCGTTGGTGTCGACGACCTTCGCCTTGCTCAGGGCGACCGACAGGCCCTTCGAGCGGGCGACCTCGCCGACCATGCCCGGAATCTGCCCGTTCTGGTCGAGGATCTTGATGAACTCGCCCGGCTCCATGCCGTACTGCGCGGCGCCCTGGATGAGGTACTGGGTGAGCTCCTGCTGGCTGACCTTGACCTCCTCCTTCTCGGCGAGCGCGTCGAGGAAGATCTGGTTGCGGAAGGTCGTCGTGGTCGACTCGGTGACCTCGGCGCGGTGGGTGTCGTCGTCGAGGCGGTTCTCGTTCTCGAGGTGGCGGTGCACCTCGGCCTCGACGAGCGCCTCGGGAACCGGCAGCTCGACCTTCGCGAGCAGCGCCTCGAGCAGCTTCTCGCGCGCCTGCGCGCCCTGCCCGAACGACTTCTGCTTCAGCAGCTGCTCGCGCAGGTCGGCGCGCAGCTCGCCGATGGTGTCGAACTGGCTGGCGATCTGTGCGAAGTCGTCGTCGGCCTCGGGCAGCTCGCGCTCTTTCACCGAGAGCACGGTGACCTCGATCTGGGCCATCTCGCCCTCGTGGTCGCCACCGAGCAGCTTCGACTCGAACGTGGTCTTCTCGCCGGCCGTCAGGGTCTCGACGGCGTCGTCGATGCCCTCGATGAGCTCGCCCGAGCCGACCTCGTACGAGATCGAGCTGGCCGTGTCGACCGTGGTGCCGCCGACCGTGGCGACGAGGTCGAGCTGCACGAAGTCGCCCTTCGACGCGGGACGGTCGACCGTCACGAGCGTGCCGAAACGGCTGCGCAGGTTCTCGAGCTCGGCCTCGACCTCATCGGGGGTGACGTCGACAGCGTCGACCTCGATCTTCAGGCCGTCGTACTTCGGCAGCTCGAACTCGGGGCGGACATCCACCTCGATCGTCACCAGCAGATCGCCCGAGAAGTCTTTCTCGCTGGGCCACTCGGTGATGTCGGCGGCGGGGCGGCCGAGCGTGCGCAGGTTCTGCTCGGCGACGGCCTCGCGGTAGAACTTGTCGAGCCCCTCGCTCACCGCGTGGTTGAGCACCTCGGCGCGGCCGACGCGCTGGTCGATGATGGGCGGCGGCACCTTGCCCTTGCGGAAGCCCGGGATGTTCACGCTTTCGGCGATGTGCTTGTAGGCGTGCTGGATGCTCGGCTTGAGCTCATCGGGCGTCACCGTGATGGCGATCTTGACGCGCGTGGGGCTGAGCTTCTCGACCGTGGACTGGACCAAGGGGGTTCTCCTGAATCGTGTGCGGGTTGCCGTGCGACGGGGCTCGGCCGGGCGGTGCGCTGCTGGTCGGGGCGACAGGATTTGAACCTGCGGCCTCCCGCTCCCAAAGCGGGCGCTCTACCAAGCTGAGCTACGCCCCGAAACCGTGACCGTGGACCACGTGAGCGTCACGACGCGACGTCGCTTCGAAAAATGGCCTCGGCAAGTCTAGCCGAGGCATGCGGTACGCTCTCTCACGCGCGGGCACTGCCCGCTCGGGGATGTAGCTCAATGGTAGAGCCTCAGTCTTCCAAACTGATGGTGCGGGTTCGATTCCCGTCATCCCCTCGGTGCCTATTCCTGGCTGCGCCGCCGCCCCTGCGGCGCAGCGCGCTCCGCGCGACGAGCGCGGTCGTCGCGCTCCGCGCCCCTCGGCTCTCGCTCGCCGAACCGCCGCTCCTGCGGCGCAGCGCGCTCCACGCTCGCGCGCACAGCGGTGCCCCCGCAGCCCAACCTGCGGGGGCACCGTCCTCACCGCAGCGCGGGAGGGAGGACGACCGGAGCGGTCAGTCCTCGAGGAAGGGCACGACCTCGCCCTCGATCGGAGCGGGCAGCTCGATCACGCCCTCGATGAGCGACACGATCGTGTTCCAGAAACCGTCCGGGTGCTGCATGGCATAACCGGGCACGAGCCAGGCGTTGCCGTCCGCATCCCACATCAGCAGCAGCGTCGCCTCGGCGTCGTCGACCGTCACGGTGACCGTCTCGGGCTCGGGCAGCGGGGCGGGCTCGATGGTCGGCTCGACGATCGGCTCGGTCGGGTCGACGGGCTCCACCGGGTCGGTCGGCTCGACGGGCTCGGTGCCCGGCTCGCCGGGCTCGGTCGGCTCGCCGGGGTTCGGCTCGGTCGACCCCCCGTCGGTGCCGCCGTCGGTGCCGCCGGGCTCGTCCGTCGCCGTCGCGTCAGGCGACGAGACGGGCGAGTCGGGCGCGCCGAAGCCGGCAGCGGCATCCCGTGCCACGCCGCTCTCGGCGGCGAGGATGTTCATGCCGCCCTGGTAGTCGGGGCCGCCCGCGCCGAACCAGCGCCAGTCCTCCAGCCGCTCGACGGCGTCGACGGCCGAGACCGTGTCGAAGGTGCCGCGCTCGACGACCTCGATCGAGTGGCCGTAGGCCCACGCGATATCACCGAGCGGGGTCCACGCGACGCTGTAGTCGATCGCCGTGGCGATGCCGTCGACCTCGAGGTTGACCGTCGCCATCGTCAGCCACGGGTCGGCCATCACCCGCACGTCGTCCGCGTCGACCTCGAGCCCGAGGGACGAGAACAGCTCGGCGGCGAGGTCAGCGGCCTCGGACTCGCTCGGAGCGAGCGACTCGGCCGCGGGAATCTCTGGCTGCGTGCACTCCTCGAACTCCTCCACGCCGTTCTCGGTCTCGTAGGCCACGAGCTCGCACACCGGCTCGGGGTACGCGGCCGGGTTGTTGTACCACCAGTTGCCCGTGCCGCTCCAGGTGACCTGGATCGACGGCGCCGAGCCGTCCTCCGGGCCGACGACGTAGCTCGGCCAGGCCGGGTCGAAGTATGAGGTCTCGCCCGCCTCGCCGTCGACGCCGAAGCGGTCAGCGAGGTCGGCGAGCACGCTCTCGGCCGAGCCGACGCGCTGCAGCTGGTAGACGCTGCCACGGCCGGTGTCGGTGCTGAGGCCGGGGCCGGCGACGTAGTCGTAGTCGATCCACAGGCCGATGCGGGCGTCGTCGCTGAGCGCGGCCGACTCCGCTCCCCCGGGAGCACCCGCGGCGGCCACGAAGAGCGGAGCGCGCGGCGCGAAGGGGTTGGCCACGACGAGAGAGCCGACGGCCACCGCGGCGACCGCGGCGAGGGATGCGCTGGCGACACGCGCCGTGCGTCCGTGGTTGATCAGGCGGGGGGCGCGACGGCCGGGGGCCGCGGCGACCAGCTCGGGCGACAGTGCGGGAGCATCGCTGCCCGCGGAGCGCCGGAGGCGGTCGGACAGGTCATCGGTGTGATCGTTCATGCCCTGTCTATGTCGCGGGCGACGCCGATCTTTCATCTCCGGTTGCCGGGCTCGGTGTCTCTGCCGCACGCGTCTCGGCGTCGATCGCCGCGGCGAGCGCCTTCTTGGCCCGGTGCAGGCGGATGCTCACGGCGTTCGGCGTGATGCCGAGCGCGACCGCCGCCTGCGCCACCGCGAGGTCGTCGATCACGACGAGGGCGAGCACCTCGCGGTCGCGCGGGCTGATCGCCGCCCAGGCGCGCGCGAGCTCGGCGTCGGCCGTAACGATCGATTCGGCCGACGGCGCCGAGTCGGGCACCGCGAGCAGCCCGAGCACCGAGGCCCGCGCGGCGAGCCGACGACGGTGGTTGGCCACCTGGTACGCCGCGATGCGGTAGAGCCAGGGCAGCTCCTCCCCCGGCGCGACCTGGGCGCGCTTGCGCCACGCGATGGCGAAGACGTCGGCGGCGAGATCGTCGACGTCGTCGCGGTCGACACGGCGGGCGAGGTAGCGGCTGACGGCCGGCAGGTGCTCGGCGTACACGGCGACGAAGGGCTCGACGGGCTCGGGCATGCCGACAGTCTGCCGTCGCGAATCGCACAGCGTCACCCCAACGTTTCGGGTGTGTCGTTCGTCGCGCCGGTACGGTGTGCGCATGAGCGACACCACCCCTGATCGCGCGTGGGCCGGGCGCACCCTCTTTCCGCGCTCCGCCGCCGAGCTTCGGTCGACTACCATCTGCCCCGCCTGCCTCGTGCCGCTCACCGCCGTAGTGTGCACCAGCTGCGGTCTCGACCTGCGGCACCCCGCTGCGGCGGACCTCGCGGCCGCGTCGGTCGCCGTCGCCGATGCGCTGGATGCCCGCCTCGACCTCATCGGGCGCATCCGCCGCGACACCGCGGCCGCATCCGCCGCGAAACCCGCACCCGCGGCGCCCGCCGCAGCTCCGACCGCCGCGGCAGCGGTGAGCGAGCCGACGCTGAGCGAGCCGACGGTCAGCGAGCCCGCGGCCGCGCAGCCCCCCGCGCCCGCGGCGAGCGGCTCGGGCGCGGCGCGGGGGCGCTCGGGCATCCAGATCGCCCTCATCGTGGTGGGCATCAGCCTGCTCTCTGTCTTCGCTGTCTTCGGCCTGGTGTACGCGTTCGTCACCTACGGCAGCACGGTGCGCATGGCGATCATCACCGGCGGCACGCTCGCGACCATGATCGCCGCGGGCGTGCTCGCGCGCCGCGGCCTGCGCTCGACGGGCGAGGGGGTGGCGGCGCTCGGCACCGTCATGCTCGCTCTCGACGCGTGGGCCCTGCGGCTCAACGATCCCGAGGGTCTCGGGGCGAGCGACCCCGAGCTGTACTGGGGTGCCGCCCTGCTGATCGTCGCCGCCATGGCCGCGGTGTGGGCGCGCACGAATCGCCTGGGTGTTCCGGGGGTGGCTGGTGCTGGTCTGCTGCCGATCGGAGCGGGGCTGCTGACGCTGCACCTCGTCGACACCGTTCTGCCGGGCGTGGAGGGGGCCGGCGTCATGGCGGGCGCCCTCGCTGCTCTGATCGTCAGCGTGGGCTCGCCGCTCGCCGCCCCGGCCGCCGACGGCACGGCCGCCGACGGCACGGCCGCCAACGGCACGGCGGAGATCGGCACGGCGGTGACGCGCACGGCGGCCCGCATCGTCGCCCGCCTGGTCGGCGCGGTCGCCGGCATCATCGCGCTCGGCGCCCTGCTGCCGCTCGACCCGACCTCGCGCTACGCCCCGGTGATCGCGGGCGTGCTGCTGGCCGCGGCGGCCCTGCTGCCGCTCATCGCGCCGCGCACGCTCGACGCGAGCGCGGCCGGAGCGTTCGACCGCCTGACGCTGGTCGTCATCGGTGGAGGCTCGGCCCTCGCGGCGATCGTCGGGGCGACGGTGGCGGCCGCGCGGTTCGGGCAGGATCGCGTGATCGTCAGCGCGCCCCTGATCGCGGCGGTGCTCGTCGCGATCGTGTTCGAGCAGGCCTGGCGCCGCGGGCTGCTCGGCGCGTCAGCACGCCTGACCCACGCGGCCGGCACCCTCACCGCCGCGACGCTCGCCGCGCTCGGCAGCGGACTCGCGAGCATCGTGGGCATCGGCGCCCTTCTCGAGGCGATGACCCAGGGGCTGGAGGTGCTGCCGCTCGCGATCACCGACCCGGTCGCGTCGGCCGAACCGGCGACGATCGCCGCACTCGCAGCCCTCGCCCTGAGCCTCGGCCTCATCGCCGCCCACTGGGCGAGCCTCGGCCTGCTGCGGCACCGCGCGCGGGCGCTGACCGCCCTCGGGGCGGGCGTGCTCGTGGCGCTCGTGCCGCTGCTGCCCGCCTGGTGGCTCGTCATGACGGTGCTCGCCGTGCTCGCCGTGGGCGGGGCACTCGCCGTGCGCCCGGCCCTCGCGATCGCCTCGGCGGATGCCCGCCGCGCCCTGCTCGTCTTCGTCGCGCCGCTCAGCGCCGGTGCGGCGCTCGCCGCCTGGGCGATCGGCTGGGCGGTGCCGCGCGGCGCCACCCTGGGGCTCGCGATCGCCCTCGTCGCGATCGGTGTCGGCCGCACGGTATGCCGCCGACCCGTCGTACGAACCATCGCCGTTGCCGGAGCGGCCGCCCTGACGCTCGGCTCGACGGCCCCGCTCGTGGCCGAACTGACGCGGAGCATCCCCACCGATTCGGCGCTCGCGGTCAGCGGCGGCAGCGCGGTCATCGCGGTCGCCGCGATCATCGCCGCCGCCGCACAGCTCGGCGGGCTCAGCGTGCTCGAGCGTCGGGCGGCGCTGGCGGTCGCCGCGGTCGCCGCGGTGGTCGCCGCGCTCGTGCCCCGCTCGCCGTTCGCCGATGAGGTCGTCGCGCTCGGGCTCGCGGTCGCGGCTCTCGCGCTCGTGGCCGTGCGCGGTGACCGGGTGGCGCAGCTCGTGGCGCGCATCCTGCTGCCCCTCGCCGTCGCCCGCGCAGCTCAGTTCGCGGCCGTGCTTGCCGAGGCCACGGCCGACCTCGTCGCCGTGGTGGCTCTCGGCTCGCTCGTGGTCGTCGCCGCGGTGGCGCTCGCGACGACCGGCGCGGGCAGTCGCGACGACCCTGACGCCGAGGGCCGCTCGCGCACCCTGCGGTCGGTGCTCACGGGCCCGAGCGCGGGGCGGCGCGCGGTCGACGCATCGACGCTCGTCGTGACGGCAATCCTGCTCGTCACGGCGGGCGTCACCGACGGGTTCTGGCTGGCACTGCTGGTCGGCGCGGTGGTCGTGCTCGTCGTCGCGACGAGCCGCGACGGGCTCGTCGGCGCCCGATCGCCGCGCCGGCACCTGGGCTGGGTCGCCCTGACCCTCGGCACCGCCGCCCTGTGGACGCGTCTCGCGACCGACGATGTCACGGCGGTCGAGCCGTACACGCTCCCCCTCGCCGGAGCCCTGCTGCTCGTCGCGACCGCCGCGGCCCTGGTCAGCCGCCGTCGCGCGACGCCGTCACGGTCGACGGCGGGGCTCGCGGGCGCGGCCCTGCTCGTGGCGCTGGTGCCCTCGGCCGTGCAGAGCACCGGCCCCGACACGCAGGGCGCCCTGACCGTCGCCGCCATCAGCGCGGTCGTGCTGATCGGCGGGATGCTCGCGCGCCGCCGCACCGCCGCCACCCTGCCCGGCCTCGCGGTCGCGGGCGCGGGTGCCGCCGCGGCCGCCCTCGCCGTCGGTGCTCTCGCGCACGCCGTGGAGCTCGCGACCCGCGCGAACGGCGACGTCGGCGGCATCGCCGCCCCCCTCGCCGGCCCGGCGCTCGTGCACGCCGCGCTCGTGGTCGGGGTGCCGGCCGTGCTCGCGGTTGTCGCCGAGGTGCTGTCGCGTCGGCTCGACCGCAACGACGAGAGCGGCTCCGCCCGCGACGACGCGCCCGGCTCGGCCGCGACGACGGCGAGCACCGAGCACCGCCTGCGCGACGGCATCGTGGCGGCGCTGCTCGGGTCGGGCGCCATCAGCGCCGCCGCGCTCGCTCTGTCGGGCGCCGTCCCCGAGGTCGAGACCGTGAGCGCGCCGATCGCGATCGCCGCGATCGCCGTCGGGGCCCTGCGCCTCGCCCGCATTCCGAGCGCGCGCAGCTGGCCGTGGCTCGCGCCCGGACTCGTGCTGCTGCTCGCCCCGTCGCTGCTCGCGATCGACGGCGCCGGCGAACCGCTGTGGCGCGCCGTCGCGATCGGGGTCGTGGCCGCGATCGTGTTCGCCGTGGGCCTGTGGCTGCGCCTCCAGGCGCCGTTCGTGCTCGGCGGCACGGCGCTGCTCATCCACCTGCTCGTGCAGTCGTGGCCCCTGCTCGAACAGGTCGGGCGCGCGGTGGAGTGGTGGCTGTGGCTCGGGCTGGCCGGCGTGATCGTCGTGGCGCTCGCTGCGCGCTACGAGCGTCGGCTGCAGAACGCGCGCGACATCGCTCGCCGCATCAGCGACCTGCGCTGACCGGGTAGCTAGGAGTCCCCGAGCCGCAGCTCAGGCGTCGACGAGGGCGAGCGCCCCGGCGCTGAGGGCCGGGTCGTGGTGCGTCACGCGACCGCCGAGCATCGTGAGCGCCACCGGCATGCGGCGCAGCGTGTCGCCATCGGCGCTGAGCGGGTCGACGTCGAGCGCGATGAGGTCGGCCGGCTCGCCGACCGCCACGAGCGTGCGGGTCGATGCGGCGAGCGCCTCGGTGATCGTGATGGCCTGCTCGGGGTGGAAGGCCGGGCGGCCGTCGCGCGTGCGGCTCGTCGCGGCCGCGATCGCGATCCACGGGTCGAGCGGCGCGACCGGAGCGTCGGAGCCCAGCACGATGCGCGCGCCGGCGTCGAGCAGCGAGCGCAGCGCGAAAGCGCGGCCGGTGCGGCCCGCCCAGTAGCGCTCGGCGACGTCGCGGTCGTCGACCGCGTGCTCGGGCTGCACGCTCGCCGTCACGCCGAGCGCGGCGAACCGCGCGAAGTCGCTCTCGTGCACGAGCTGGGCGTGCTCGATGCGGCCGCCGCGACCGAGCTTGGCGAACACGTCGAGGGCGAGCTTGTTCGCGCCGTCGCCGATGGCGTGCACGGCCAGGTCGAACCCGGCCTCGCTCGCGCGGGCAAGCAGGGGGTGCAGGTCGCAGGGGGGCACGTTGAGGCGGCCGTAGGGCTCGGCGGGAGCATCCGGATACGGATCGCAGCAGTAGGCCGTGCGGGTGTTGAGCGAGCCGTCGGTGATGACCTTGAGCGGGCCGACGGCGACGGTGCCGGCGACGGGGGTTCCCGTGCGCAGGCCGGCAGCGATCGCGCTGTCGAGGTGCTGCGGGTAGACGCCGAACTCGACGCGCAGGGCGTCGAAGCCGCGCGCGACGCGGCGCGCCCAGTCGTCTCGGTTCCAGCGCATCTCGAGATCGACGACACCGACCACCCCGCGGCGCGCGGCCTCGCCGGCGGCCTCGGCCACCCACTGGTCGAGCTCGTCGTCGGTCGCGCTGTCGAGGCGCGCGGTGAGGGCGAACGCCGCGTCTTCGCGCAGAACGCCCTCGTGGGCCTCGGCCGAGTCGCCGTCGACGCCGAAGTGCACGAGGGCGGCGCTGTTGACCCACACGCAGTGCACGTCGGCGCTGATGAGCACGATGGGGCGGTCGAGCGACACCTGGTCGAGCAGGGCGGCGGTGGGAGCATCCGGCCACAGGGCGTCACGGAAGCCGACCCCGACGACGACCGCATCGCGCGCGTCACCGCTGCGCATCGCCGACCGCACGATGGCGGCGGCCTCGGCCGCGCTCTCGGCCCCGCCGAGGTCGATGCGCCGGCGGTGCTGCGCCCACTGCGTCATGTGCACGTGCTCGTCCCACATCGCCGGCATGATGAACCGGCCGCCGAGGTCGAGGTCGCCCTCGGCGGGTGTCTCGATTCCGGCGGGCAGGATGCCCGTGATCAGCCCGTCGTCGAGGAGGATGTCGATCGGCTCGTGGCCGCCGAGGGGTCGCGCATTACGGATTGCGCGGATCATGGAGTCTCCTCATCTCGCCGGCCAGCCCGGGGTGAGCGTACGGCCCGTCGCCTTCGAGCGCGGCGACGATGCGGTCGACGACCTCGGGCGGCTTGTTCTGGCTGAGCTTGGCGCGCGCGTCGAAACGCGAGACGCGCACCCGAACCCCGACGGTGCCGCGGGCGACACGTCGAGAATACTCCGGGTCGAGGTGCAGGCCGCGCGGCTCGGCGACGTGCTGCTCGAAGTGGTTGGTGAGGTGGTCGAGGGCGGCGAGGTTGTCCTCGTCCGACAGGATCTCGGGCGTCCCCCAGAGGTGCGCGGTCACGTGGTTCCAGGTGGGGATGATGTCGCCCGGGGCGTACCAGCTCGGCGAGATGTAGCCGTGCGGGCCCTGCACGATGAGCAGCACCTCGTGCTGCCCGAGCTCGTGCGCCACCTCGTCGGGGCGGCCGACGTGGCCGACGAGCACGATCTCGTCACCGGTCGACGCCTCCTCGTCGAGCAGGAAGGCGTAGTGCGAGGCGACGAGCCCCGTGGCGGTGTGCGACACGATCGTCGTCCACGGGTTCTCGCGGATGAGCCGGCGCACCTCGTCGGGGTCGGTCAGCAGGTAGTGCGGGGTGTGACGCATCAGCGGCCCTCCTGGCAGCTCGGGCACCAGTACAGCTTGCGGCCAGCGGCGATCTCGAGCGCGATGTGCGTGCGGCAGATGCGGCACGGCAGCCCCTCGCGCTTGTAGACCCAGTGCCGGTCGGCGCGGTTGCGCAGGGCCGCGCGCTGCGCCTCCTCGTCGAGGCCGTCCATCGTCAGCATCTGGCCGGTCTCGACGCCCACGCCGAGCAGGTACGTCCAGTCGCGCCAGAGGTCGCGCAGCAGTTCCTCCGGCAGCGACGAGCCCGGCGTGTGCGGGTCGAGCCGCGCGCGGAACAGGATCTCGGCGCGATACACGTTGCCGATGCCGCTCACCACCGACTGGTCCATGAGCAGCAGACCGATCGGCGTGCGCCGCCTCCGTACGCGCTCGACGAAGCGCTCCTCCCCCGCGCGCGGGTCGTCGACGAGCGGGTCGGGCCCCAGCGCATCGATGACCGCCTGTACGCCGGCCGGGTCGAGCACCTCGCACGCGGTCGGCCCGCGCAGGTCGGCGACCGCGCGCTCGGTGAGCAGCCGCACGCGCACCTGGCCGATCGGCTCGGGAGGGAACCCCTCGAGGGCGGCGTCGTCGAGCACGCTCTCGCTCTCGGCCTCGGCCATGCGCAGACGCGTGCGGCGGGGGGCCCCGATCGAGGCGAGCGAGGATTCGTGCTCGCCGACGACCGTCGAGCGCGCATCCCGTGCCGCATGGGCGGACGCCGCAGCGGCGTCAGGGTCGGTGCCGCGCTGGTTCGTCTGCCCCATGCGGCCGCCGGCCGAGCGCTGGGTCGCGTCTTGCGTGACCGCGCCAGCGAAGTCCCACGCGCCGTAGATGCCGAGGTGCACGCGCAGCCAGAGGGCGCCGTCGAACTCGAGGAACATCTGCTTGCCGACGGCCTTCGCGTCGGTCATCGTGCGCCCGTCGAGCAAGGCAGCGCCGTCGGCGAAGCGGCCCTGCGGCGAGCTCACGAGCACGCGCTCACCGACGAAGTGCCGCGCGAACTGCCGCGCGATGCGATGGACGGAGTGACCTTCGGGCACGGCGCCCTAGACGATCTCGTGCCCGGCGATCCGGCCGGTGGTCTCGTACTCGGCGAGCTGGGCGATGCGCCGCGCGTGGCGCTCCTCGCCCGGGAAGGGCGTGCCGATGAAGAGGTCGATGAACCGCAGCGCCTCGTCGACCGAGTGCTGACGAGCCCCGATGGCGATGACGTTGGCGTCGTTGTGCTCGCGGGCGAGGGTCGCGGTCGCGTCGCTCCAGACGAGGGCGGCGCGGATGCCCTGCACCTTGTTCGCCGCGATCTGCTCGCCGTTGCCCGAACCGCCGAAGACGATGCCGAGCGCCTCGATGCCCTCCGCCTGGTCGCGCGCGACCGCGCGCGCGGCGTTGATGCAGAAGCTCGGGTAGTCGTCGAGCGGGTCGTACGACTGCGGCCCGTGATCGTGCACCTCGTGCCCCTGGGCGGCGACGTGCTCGCGCACCGTCTGGCTGAACTCGAGGCCGGCGTGATCGGTCGCCACGTGGATGCGCATGCCCTCGATTCTACGAGGGCAGGACGTTCGCCTCTGTCGTCGAGGGAGCCTCAGTGCCACCCTGGAACCACCACCGACCGAGAGGAGAGTCTCATGACTCGCACGTACGTCGTCACGGGTTCGGCGAGCGGCATCGGGGCCGCCACCGCCGCACTGCTCACCGCCCAGGGTCACCGCGTCATCGGGGTCGACCTCCACGATGCCGATGTCACCGTCGACCTCACCACGCACGAGGGGCGCGCCGCGCTCGTCACCCACGTCACCGAGCACAGCGGCGGACGCATCGACGCGATCGTCGCCAACGCCGGGCTCGCCACCGAGTCGACCGCGACCGTCGCGGTCAACTACTTCGGCGCCGTCGCCACGCTCGACGGCCTGCGGCCGCTGCTGGCCGGCTCGGATGCCCCGCGCGCGGTCGCGACCGCGTCGATGGCCTCGCTCTTCCCGGTCGACGACGCGCTCGTCGAGGCCTGCCTCGCCCACGACGAGCCGGCCGCGCTGCACCGCGCGCAGCAGCTGCTCGACGAAGGGCAGGGCGGCCTCATCTACGGCTCGACCAAGCGCGCGCTCGTGCGCTGGATTCGCCGGAATGCGGCGACGCCCGAGTGGGCCGGAGCGGGCATCCCGCTGAATGCGGTCGCCCCGGGCGTGATCCGCACCGCGATGACCGAGCAGTTCACGTCGACGGAGGAAGCCGAGAAGGCGATTCTGCAGATGGTGCCGATGCCGCTCAACGGCATCGCCGAGGCGCCGGTCGTGGCGAACCTCATCGGCTACCTGACGAGCGTCGAGAACTCGCACCTCTGCGGGCAGGTCGTGTTCGTCGACGGCGGCAGCGACGTCGTCATCCGCGGCGACAGCACCTTCTAGCCGGGTGCCGTGCTCCGTGCGCTACGCGATGTAGATCTTGCGCAGCGTCTCGAGCACGCGCCACTCGGTCTCTTCGCCGTCATCGAGGCGGCCGACCGACCCGGCGCGCAGCTCGACCTCGGTGCCGTCACCGCGGCGCAGGATGGCGTGCCCGCGCAGCACGATGAACACCTCTTCGACCTCGACGTCGGTGACGGTGCCGGGCGTGATCTCCCACACCCCGACTTCCCAGTCGTCGAGCTCGGTGAGGGCGGCGATGCCCGTCGTGGGCGCGCCTTCGACGACCTGCTCGGCGTCGACGGGCTCGTGCTCGAGCTCGAGCTCGAGGGCCTGCAGCACCGTTGCTGCGTCCAGGGGAAGGGTCACGAATCGAACCCTAGCCCCACGGCGTCGAGCGTGCGCAGGAACGCATTTCTCTTTCCCGAATTGTGATCTGCGCGGTCGAGCGCCCAGCGCACCGACTGCACGGCCGGGTAAGTGGCGGGCTCGGGCGGAAAGGGCAGCGGCATGCTGCGCACCATGTCGAGCGAGGTGCGCTCGGTGGTCTCGCCGGCGAGCTGGTCGAGCATGACGTTCGCCGCGAAGCGGGTGGCCGCCACCCCGAGGCCCGTGAAGCCCGCCGAGTAGGCGACGCGGCCCTGGTGCGCGGTCGCGTGGAACGCGCAGAAGCGGCTGCACGTGTCGATCACGCCCGCCCAGCGGTGCGTGAACCGCACGCCCTCGAGCTGCGGGAAGGTCGTAAAGAAGTGGCTGGCGAGCGTCTCGTACGACTCGCGACGGTCGTCGTACTCGGGGCGGATGCGCCCGCCGAAGTGGTAGATCGCGTCGTATCCACCCCACAAGATGCGGTTGTCGGCACTGAGGCGGTAGTAGTGAAACTGGTTGGCGCTGTCGGCGACGCCTTGCCGACCCTGCCACCCGATCGACGCGAGCTGCGCATCCGTGAGCGGTTCGGTCATGAGCACGTAGTCGTAGACCGGCACGGTGTGCAGGCGGTAGCGCTTGAGCAGCGACGGGAAGGCGTTGGTCGCGAGCGCCACCCGGTCGGCCCGCACAGAGCCGCTGCGCGTGCGCAGCTCGATGGCGTCGCGCTCGGCGCGCAGGTCGAGCACCGGGGTCGCCTCGAAGACCTCGACGCCGGCATCGAGCACGGCACCGAGCAGAGAATCGGCGAGCTTTGCGGGATGCACGAGCGCCGTATCCCGCACCGACCACAGCCCGCCCTCATAGGTGGGCGAGTTGATCTGCGCGCGCATCGCGGCGGCGTCGTAGAACAGCTCGTGCTCGCCGTCGTGGGCGGCCTCGAGCTCGGCCACCTGGTAGGCCTCGGTGGCAACGGCGAAGGAGCCCACCCGTTCGAAGTCGCACGCCCAGCCCTCGGCCTCGACGGTCGCCTGGATCTCGTCGAGGTTCTGCATGCCGAGCCGGTCGAGGGTGGCGAGCTCGTCGGGGAAGCGGGTCTCGCCGTTCTTGGCGCCGTGGGTGAGGGTGGCTTCGACGAAGCCGCCGTTGCGGCCGCTCGCCGCCCAGCCGATGCGCTTGCCTTCGAGCAGCACGACGCGGGCGTCGGGGGTGCGGCGCTTGGCGAGCAGGGCCGTCCAGAGCCCGGTGTAGCCGCCGCCGACGACGGCGAGGTCGGCGTGCACGGTCGCGGCGAGCGCCGGACGAACCGGACGCTCGGGCAGGTCGTCGAGCCAGAACGGCTGCAGCCGCGAGCCCTCGAGGCTCTCGGCGATGAGGCGGGCGTCGGGTCGCTGGCGCTCGAAGACGGTCGTGTGCATGGCTCCATGGTGCCACGAGTTATCCACTTGGACAACAGTGCGCAACCGGTTTCATCCCGACCTAGACTGGCGATCGTGCTGAACCGCGAGCCCGCCGCCCTCACGCTCGACGCGGCCGCCGCGCTCGACGCCGCGCAGCGCCCCGACACCGACGACGCCGCCTGGGCCGCGTTCCGCGCCCGCGCCGAGGCCGAGGCCCCGCGCATGGCCGCGCTGCTGGAGACGCTCTACGGCACCGCCGAGGCCCTGCCTGGACTGCTGACCGTGCTCGCCGACCACTGGCAGCAGCGCTCCCCCGCCCTGCGCGCCGTCGACGACGCACGCCTGGCCGACCCCGACTGGTTCCAGTCGAACCGCATGCTCGGCGGCGTCTGCTACGTCGACCGCTGGGCGGGCGACCTCGAAGGCGTGCGGGCGCGCATCCCGTACTTCCGCGAGCTGGGCCTCACCTACCTGCACCTCATGCCGTTGTTCGCGGCGCCCGCCGACAACAGCGACGGCGGCTACGCGGTGTCGAGCTACCGCGAGGTCAACCCCGCGCTGGGCACGATGGAACAACTCGCGAGCCTCGCGGCCGAACTGCGCGACAACGGCATCGCGCTCGTGCTCGACTTCATCCTCAACCACACCTCGAACGAGCATCAGTGGGCCCAGCGCGCGCTTGCTGGCGACCCGACCTTCGAGGACTACTACTGGGTGTTCCCCGACCGCACGATGCCCGACCAGTACGAGCAGCACGCGCGCGAGATCTTCCCCGACGACCACCCGGGCTCGTTCGTGCCGATGCCCGACGACAGCGGCCGGTGGGTGTGGGCGACGTTCCACACCTTCCAGTGGGATCTCAACTACGCGAACCCGGCCGTGCTCGCCGCCATGGTGGGCGAGATGCTGTTCCTGGCCAATCAGGGTGTGGACATCCTGCGCATGGATGCCGTCGCGTTCATCTGGAAGCGCCTGGGCACCGCGTGCGAGAACCTGCCCGAGGCGCACGTGCTCATCCAGCTGTTCACGGCGGCCCTGCGCGTCGCGGCCCCCGCGGTGATGTTCAAGAGCGAGGCGATCGTGCATCCCGACCAGGTGGTCGAATACATCTCGGTCGAGAAGTGCCGCATCAGCTACAACCCGCTGCAGATGGCGCTGATCTGGAACTCACTGGCCACGCGCGATGGGCGGATGCTGCAGCAGGCGCTCGACCGCCGCCACACCCTGCCCGCCGGCACCGCGTGGGTCAACTACGTGCGCAGCCACGACGACATCGGCTGGACCTTCGCCGACGAAGACGCCGCCGAGCTCGGCATCGACGGATTCGACCACCGGCGGTTCTTGAACAGCTTCTTCGTCAACCGCTTCGCGGGCAGCTTTGCCCGGGGCATTCCGTTTCAAGACAACCCGAAGACGGGTGACTGCCGCATCTCGGGCACGACCGCGTCGCTCGCCGGAGTCGAGGCGGGCGACCCGGGGGCGATCGACCGCATCCTGCTCGCACACTCGATCGTGCTGTCGACGGGCGGCATTCCGCTCATCTACCTCGGCGACGAAGTCGGCCAGCTGAACGACCCGCACTGGGCCGACGACCCCGCGCAGGCCGACGACAGCCGCTGGGCGCACCGCCCGCACTACCCCGCCGCGCTCTACGCGCAGCGCACCGACCCGACGACGACCGCGGGCCGCCTCTACGCCGGACTGCAGCACCTCATCACCGTGCGCCGCGCCACCCCCGAGTTCGCCGGCAACGCCCTCATCGGCTTCGACGCGAAGAACCCGCACATCATCGGCTATCAGCGCCCCGGCCCCCGCGGCCCCGTCGTCTGCTTCGTCAACGTCGCCGACGACCCGCAAACCATCGACCCGCTCACCCTCTCAGGCCTGCCCGGCGTGATGACTGACCTGCTGACGGATGCCCGCCACGACCTGCGCGCCGGCCTCACCCTGCCCGCCCACGGCGTGGTGTGGTTGCGCGGGTAGCGCGCAAGAAATGCACCAACCGGGACTGCTGACGATTCGGGTGACTTCTGACCTGTGGTGATTGTGTCACCGCTGGAAGGATGAACCTATGCCCAGGCCCGAACCGAGAGAGGGCTCAACAATGAAGAAAGTGTTTGCTGGCCTACTCGGCATTCTCATTGTCGCCTTGATTGGCACACGTCTGGCCATAGCTGTTGACGGAAGTGGCCGACTCGCGTCCGAGAACCCAGCCGTTTTACTGGATGCTGTCCTCGTCGTCCTGATGCTCCTGGTTGCCGGCTATTTCGGCATCCAGGTTGTGATCTACTCACCCTGGCGCGCCATCACTGAGCGAGTCCAAGCTGCCACTCCGAGCGCAACAGTAGTTTCAAGCGCGATCGAGACAGACAGCTTCAGCTTCCTTCACTCGCACGGCTTCCAGCGCCACGTAGGTCCTAGGCCGTTTCACGCAGCAATCGTCCTCAAGAAGAACACCGTCGCCGTGTGGCGGCGGCTGGGCGGGCAGGACCTGAAGGTGGCGGAAATCAACTCTGGCGAACTCGCTGTGGCGGTCATTCACGTCCCCTCGCCCGTCGGCATGTTTCCGGCGTTGCAGGTGACCAGCCCAAAGGGTCACCTTCGCTTGTACCCGATGAAGGTTTCGAGATGGAACGGCGCGACACGACTGAGCAAGGAGGAGTTAGACGCACTCGTTTCCGGGTTGTCCACCACATAGCGAAGCGCGCTGCCTAGGACAGCCCGGCGAGATTGAGACGCCTGCCTGATCAGCCACACCTGGTGGTCAGAGCTACGGCCGATCCCGCGACATGCGCAGCCGCCCCACGGCAGCCCCGCACTACGCTGAAGGGGCGGGGCCACGAGCCCCGCATCCCTCGTACCGCGCCCCAAGGAGGCTGCCGCTGTGCCCGCTGAGAACCTGACCCGTATCGAAGCGCAAGAGCGCTCGGCCCTCGTCTCGACCGAGAGCTACGACGTCGCCCTCGACCTGACGACGGGTGATGAGGTGTTCAGGTCGACGTCGACCGTCACCTTCACCGCCACGGCCGGGTCGAGCACCTTCATCGACGCGATCACCCGCACGGTGCACAGCGTCACGCTCAACGGCGTCGAGCTCGACGCGGCCGCGGTGGCCGACGGCACGCGCATCCAGCTCGACGGGCTCGCCGAGCACAACGTGCTCACGGTCGTCGCCGACCACGAGTACACCAACACGGGCGAGGGCCTGCACCGCTTCGTCGACCCGGTCGATGGCGAGGTCTATCTCTACTCGCAGTTCGAGGTGCCCGACAGCCGCCGCGTGTTCGCGGTGTTCGAGCAGCCCGACCTGAAGGCGACGTTCCGCTTCACCGTCACCGCCCCGGCCAGCTGGGTCGTCGTGTCGAACGCGCCCGTCGAGTCGCGCGCGGAAAGCGGCGACGCCGCCACCACGGTCTTCCAGACCACGAAGCGCATCTCGAGCTACATCACGGCGATCATCGCCGGCCCCTACCAAAGCGTGCACAGCGAGCTGACCAGCGCCGACGGTCGCACGATCCCCCTCGGCATCTACGCGCGCGCGAGCCTCTTCGAGCACCTCGACGCCGACTACATCTTCGACATCACCCGCAAGGGCTTCGCCTACTTCGAGGGCAAGTTCGGGTTCCCGTATCCGTTCGAGAAGTACGACCAGCTGTTCGTGCCCGAGTTCAACGCGGGCGCCATGGAGAACGCGGGCGCCGTCACCTTCACCGAGGTCTACGTGTTCCGCAGCAAGGTCACCGACGCGGTGAAGGAGCGCCGCGTCGTCACGATCCTTCACGAGCTGGCCCACATGTGGTTCGGCGACCTCGTCACCATGACGTGGTGGAACGACCTGTGGCTCAACGAGTCGTTCGCCGAGTGGGCGTCGACCATCGCCACCGCCGAAGCCACCGAGTGGCACGAAGCCTGGACGACCTTCCAGGCCATGGAGAAGAGCTGGGCCTACCGGCAAGACCAGCTGCCGTCGACCCACCCCGTCGTCGCGACCATCAACGACCTCGAAGATGTGCAGGTCAACTTCGACGGCATCACCTACGCCAAGGGCGGCAGCGTGCTCAAGCAGCTCGTCGCCTGGGTGGGCGAAGAGGCCTTCTTCGCCGGGGTGGGCCAGTACTTCCAGAAGCACGCCTGGGGCAACACCGAGCTCACCGACCTGCTGACCGAGCTGGAGGCCACGAGCGGGCGCGAGCTCGCATCCTGGTCGAAGAAGTGGCTCGAGACTGCCGGCGTCAACACGCTGCGCCCCGAAGTCACCGTCGACGACGCCGGCGTCATCACCGGCTTCGCCGTGCTGCAGAGTGCGCACCCCGACTACCCGACGATCCGCCCGCACCGCATGGCGATCGGCTTCTACGACCGGGTGGATGGTGCGCTCACGCGCACCCACCGCCTCGAGCTCGACGTCGACGGCGAGCGCACCGACGTGCCCGAGCTCGTCGGTCGGAGCCGCCCCGACCTCATTCTGCTCAACGACGACGACCTCGCCTACGCGAAGATCCGCCTCGACGACGCCTCGCTCGCCGTCGCCATCGAGCACCTCGCAACGATCAGCGACCCGCTCGCGCGCTCGCTCGTGTGGGGCTCGGCGTGGGATTCGACGCGCGACGCCGAGACCGCCCCGCGCGACTACGTGCGCCTCGTGCTCGGCAACATCGCGCACGAGACCGAGTCGACCACGGTGCGCACCACGCTCACCCAGCTGCTGACCGTCGCGCGCATGTACGTCGACCCCGCCGCGCGCCCCGGCATCATCGCCGAGATCGGCGACGCCCTGTGGTCGCTCGCGCAGAGCGCCGAGGCCGGCAGCGACAGCCAGTTCCAGTTCGTGAAGTTCTTCGCCAACATCGCCAGCACCCCGGCGCACGTCGAGACGCTGCGCGGGCTGCGCGACGGCTCGATCACGCTGCCCGGCGTCGAGATCGACACCGACCTCGAGTGGGAGCTGCTGGAGGGCCTGGCGCTCAACGGCGCCGCATCCCGCGCCGACATCGCCGCGGCTCTCGAGCGCGACAACACGTCGAACGGCCAGCAGGCGGCTGCCCGCGCCGCCGCGGCGCTGCCGAGCGCCGACGACAAGCGCGTCGCGTTCGACTCGCTCGTCGCGCGCGACGAGCTGCCGAACGTGGTCGTGCGCATGACCACGATGGGCTACACGCACGTCAACGACCCGGCCTCGCTCGACGGGCTCGTGCAGCCCTACTTCGACGCGCTCACCGGGATCTGGACGAGCCGCACCCACGCGATCGCCGAATACATCGTGCTGGGCCTGTACCCGGCGCCGCTGGCCTCGCAGAGCCTCGTGGATGCGACGCGCACGTGGCTCGAGGCCCACACCGACGCGGCTCCGGCGCTGCGGCGCCTCGTCTCGGAGAACCTCGCCGGCGTCGAGCGCGCCCTCGCCGCCCAGGCTCGCGACCGGGTGTAGGTGCCGCCGCGCGGTCGTCGCCTCCTAGTAGAGGGCGACGACCGCGGCGAGCAGCAGCACCGCGGCCACCCCCGGCGCGATCGAGACCAGCCGGCGGCGGCCCGTCGTGAGGGCGGCGACGTCGGCAAGGTCGGCGAGAAGGCGCACGAGTGCCGCCAGCAGCCCGACGACCGGCGAGATCGCCAGCGGCGCCGCGCAGCAGATGACGACGACGCCGTGCGAGATCGCGCCGATGGCCTCTCGTGCGGTGCCGACCCCCACGACGGTCGCGGAGCCGCCGAGCCCGAGCTCTGCGCGTTGCGCCGCCAACATCGCCAACGCGCGGGGCGGAAGGCTCGGCTTGCGCAGGGCAGCGTTCACGGTCGACTGCTGCCCGGCAGGCTCTGCGAGCGTCCAGCCGGTGAGCCCCAGCGCCACGGAGATGAGCCACCCGGAACCGCCCAACGTGAGTGCTGCGGTCATGGTCGCGAAGCCGACGGCGACAACCACGACAGAGACGATCGACTGATGAATCAGGGCAGGCGTCTGGGCAAGCGTCGAACCGACAAGCAGCGACAGACACACGCTCACTGCAGCCCCGACCGCCACCCCGATCGCCACGCCCACGGCCATGACCGGGAAGGCGATCTCGTCCGTCGGTGACAGCAGAGCGTGGCCGACGAACACGATGAACCCGATGACCACGAACGTGGCGAATGCCGTTGTCGCCAGAACGATGATCGAGCGGCGCAGAGCCGCAAGGTCGATACCCAGAAACGCGGCACGCTCCTCCGCCGACCAGGTCTCGTCGACCTGCGTCGCCAGTCGGGTCACCAATTGATCGTCCACCGACGCTCTGCCCCCTCCACTCGCTGTGCGAGTCTAGGCCGCGACCGTCATCGGCCTGCTCGCTAGGCTGGAAGCACCATGGGTGACTTCGACTGGGCGGGATTCTGGGGCGGCATCGGCGCCTTCCTCGCGACGTACGACACGCCGTTCCGCATCGCGGGGGTGATCATCGGCGCGCTCGTGCTGCGCTGGGTGCTCGTCGTCGTCATCCGTCGGGTCGTCGACCAGGTGGTGTCGGGCGTCAAGAAGGCGCAGAACGTCGACGACACGGTCGAGCTGAGCGCCTCGCCGCTCATGGCGGTGCGCGTCGTGCAGCGCACGCGCACGATGGGCACGGTGCTCAACAACCTCGTGACGTGGTCGATCGTCGCGGTGGCGATCGTGCTCGTGCTCGGCGAGCTGAACTTCTCGGTCACGGCGCTCGTCGCCTCGGCGGGCATTCTCGGCGCCGCCCTCGGCTTCGGCGCGCAGAACGTCGTGAAAGACATGCTCAACGGGCTCTTCATCGTGTTCGAAGACCAGCTCGGCGTCGGCGACATCGTCGAGCTGCAGTCGACGCAGGGCCCCGTCGGCGGCGTCGTCGAGACCGTCGGCGTGCGCGTCACCCAGGTGCGCGACGTGCACGGCACCCTCTGGTTCGTGCGCAACGGCGAGATCATCACCGTCGGCAACAAGTCGCAGGGCTGGGCGCGCGTCATCATCGACCTGCCCGCTCCGTACACCTCGAACGTCGATGAGGTGCAGGAGGTCATGCTGCGCACGGCCACCGAGCTCGCCGACGAGCCCGAGTACAAGCGCAAAGTGCTCGAAGCACCCGAGATCTGGGGCATCGAGTCGGTGTCGGCCGAGGCCCTGGTCATCCGTCTCGTCATGAAGGTGCGCACCGCCGACCAGTTCGACATCGCGCGCGTGCTGCGGCTGCGACTCAAGCTCGCGCTCGACCAGATGGGCGTGGCTGTGCCGTCGCTCAACCGCATCGTCATGGACGGCATCGACGCGCGCGAGGCCGTGCGGGGCGCGAAGAAGCCCGTCACCCCGCCGGAGGACAGCGACCTGTGAGCGCCACCGATGGCCCCGGTGACGCCCCCAGCTTCTTCGAGCAGGTTGGCGGGCACGCCACCTTCGACCGCCTGGTGCGCCGCTTCTACGAGGGGGTCGCCGCCGACCCGGTGCTGAAGCCGATGTACCCGGAGGACGACATGGAGGGCGCCATCTGGCGCCTCACCGCCTTCCTCGAGCAGTACTGGGGCGGGCCGGGAACCTACAGCCAGCAGCGGGGGCACCCCCGGCTGCGGATGCGCCACAACCCGTTCCACGTCAACCCCGACGCCCGCGACCGCTGGCTCGGGCACATGCGCGTCGCGGTCGACGACCTGCAATTGCCCCCCTTGCACGAGGCCGCGCTCTGGGATTACCTGGAGCGAGCCGCATTCGCCATGGTCAACACCTTCGAGGAGACCCCGTGACCGACCCCACGCCCGACCCTGCGCCCTACTCGCAGCCCGAGCCGTACCGTGCGCAGCAGCCGGCCTCTGAGCTCAAGGCCCCGCCCGGCACCGACCCGAACACGCCGTGGATCTGGTTGATCCTGCTCGTGCCGGTCGTGCAGACGCTGCCGGTCTTCTTTCTCGACTGGACGGCATTCGTCGAGGCCGCCCTCGTCGACCCCACGGGCATGAGCACGGCCGGCCTCTTCGCCTCTCCTGCGTACCTCACCGTCGTCGCCCTGGGCTGGATCGGCACCGGTCTCATGATCTGGTTCGCCTTCCTCGACTGGCGCGAGCTGCAGCGCCGGGGCGTTCCGCAGCCCTTCCACTGGGCCTGGATCTTCCTGACCTTCGTCATCAGCTTCGCCGTCTACACGATCGGTCGCGCTGTGGTGGCTCACCGTCGCACGGGCACCGGCCTGTCGGTCATGTGGGCGACGATCGGCCTTCTCGTCGGCGGATTCATCGTCTCCATGGTGTTCGCGATCGTGCTCGTGCAGCAGGTCGTCGACATGCTGTCGGCCGTTCCCTTCAGCTGATCGGAGCGCGCGCGTGAGCACAACGGAGTGCGACGCCATCATCGTCGGGGCCGGCCTCGCCGGTCTCGTGGCGGCCGCCGAGCTGGTGGATGCGGGCAAGCGCATCACGATCGTCGACCAAGAGCCCGAAGCCACGTTCGGCGGTCAGGCGTGGTGGTCGTTCGGCGGGCTGTTTCTGGTCGACAGCCCCGAGCAGCGGCGGATGGGCATCCGCGACTCGCTCGATCTTGCTCGGCAAGACTGGGCCGCAACCGCCGGATTCGACCGGCCGGACGACGACCAGGCGCGGGCGTGGGCGGATGCGTACCTCGCGTGGGCCGCGGGCGAGAAGCGCGCCTGGCTGAAGCAGAAGGGCATCGGCCTGTTCCCGGTCGTCGGTTGGGCCGAGCGCGGCGGTGACACGGCGACGCGGCACGGCAACTCGGTGCCGCGCTTCCACATCGTGTGGGGCACGGGCCCGGCGATTCTCGAGCCCTTCATCGCCACGGTGCGCCGCGGGGTGGATGCCGGCCTCGTCACCCTGCTCTTCCGTCACCGGGTCGACGCGCTGACCGTCACCGACGGGCGCGTGGTCGGCGTGCGCGGCAGCGTGCTCGCCCCCGACAGCGCGGAGCGCGGCGCCCCCTCGAACCGCGACGTCGTCGGCGAGTTCGCCCTCGAGGCGGGCGCGGTCGTCATCGCGACGGGCGGCATCGGCGGCAACCACGACCTCGTGCGGGCCGCGTGGCCCGAGCGACTGGGCACTCCCCCGCAGCACATGGTGAGCGGCGTGCCCGCGCACGTCGACGGCCGCGGGCTCGGCATCGCCGAGGCGGCCGGGGCACGCCTGGTCAACGGCGACCGCATGTGGCACTACGTCGAGGGCGTGCAGAATCACGCGCCGGTGTGGGCGAAGCACGGCATCCGCATCCTGCCCGGCCCCTCGAGCCTGTGGCTCGACGCGACCGGCCGTCGCCTGCCCACCCCGCTCTTCCCCGGCTTCGACACGCTCGGCACGCTCGCCCACCTGCGCACGACCGGCTACGACCACAGCTGGTTCGTCACGACGCAGTCGATCATCGAGAAGGAGTTCGCGCTCAGCGGCAGCGAGCAGAACCCCGACCTCACGGGCCGCAGCGTGCGCGAGCTGCTGCGGCAGCGGCTCGGAAAGGGCGCCACCGAACCGGTCGAGGCGTTCAAGGAGAAGGGCGCCGACTTCATCGTCGCGAGCTCGGTCGACGAGCTCGTGGCGCGCATGGCGGCGCTCGAACCGGATGCTCCGCTCGACGTCGCCCGCGTGCGCGACGAGATCGCCGCGCGTGACCGCATGCTCGACAACGAGTTCGGCAAAGACGCCCAGCTCACCGCGATCCGCGGCGCACGGAAGTACCGCGGCGACAAGCTCATCCGCGTCGCGCCGCCGCACCGGCTCACCGACCCGAAGCACGGGCCGCTCATCGCCGTGCGGCTGCATGTGCTGACGCGCAAGAGCCTCGGCGGCATCCAGACCGACCTCGACTGCCGGGCACTCGACGCCGCGGGCACGCCGATCGCGGGGCTGTATGCCGTCGGAGAGGCGGCCGGGTTCGGCGGCGGCGGCGTGCACGGGTACCGGTCGCTCGAAGGCACCTTCCTCGGCGGGTGCCTGCACACGGGGCTGCGTGCGGGGCGCGCGATCGCGCGCGGGTAGCGAGCGCCGGGGCGTGCCGCGCCCGCCGAGACCACGCGGCTAACGCGCGAGCGTCCAGCCGCTCTGCTTCACCAGCACGTGCCCGCGCGCGGTGCTCAACCGCACCCACGATCCGGCGGCGAACTGCTGCACCGGGTCGTCGGCGAGAAAGCCGAGCGCCTCGAGCGCGAAGGCCGCGCCCGCCGGCAGGTGGTCGGCCTCGGGCAGCGGGCGACCCCACACCTCGCTGCGCACGCGATGCACGATCTGCTCGCCCGTGCCGGTCGGAATCGCCGTCGCGATCTCCTCGATGCCGGCCCGCGCGGCGACGCCGAACGGCGCCGCGTCGAGCGACGCGAGCCGCTGCCAGCCCCCGCGCGGCGGGGTGATGCCGGCCCAGACGATCGTGCTGACGCTGGCCGGCAGACCCACCGGCACGGGCGCCGCGGGCTCGGAGTCGGGGGCGGCCGCGAGCGCCGCATCCACCCGCGCCAGCAGCGAGCGGATCGGAACCACCTCGTCGAACGCGCCCTCCGTGAGCGCGAACGTGCGCAGCCCGAGCACGGTCGGCGCGCGGTCAAGCAGACCCTTCGGCGTGACCACGGCGACATAGACCGCGAGCACGCCGCTGTCGGCGATGAGGCGCACGGCCCCCGCCTCGTCGAGCCGCTGCGCGCGGCCCAGCAGCACCGAGAGGTCGTGCGCCGCGGCACGGGTGGTGAGGGTGAAGGCGGCAGACATCGCTCATAGACTACGCGGGTGCCAGCCACCGAGAACGCCCCCGTGAACACCGATCCCGTGCAGGACATGCTGACCGCGCTGACGCTCACGAGCACGGGCGCGCGCACGCGGGAGGACATCTTCACCGCGCCGAGCCTGTGGACCCCGCAGCGCCGCGTCTTCGGCGGGCAGGTCGCCGCGCAGGCGGTGCTCGCTGCGATGCAGACGGTCGAGGCCGACCGCTTCATCCACTCGATGCACGGGTACTTCCTGCGACCGGGCGACGACGAGCAGCCGATCACCTTCTCGGTCGACCGCATCCACGACGGCCGATCGTTCTCGACCCGGCGCACGCAGGCGTACCAGAACGGCCAGCCGATCCTGTCGATGATCGCGAGCTTCCAAGACGTCGACCCCGGGCTCGAGCACCAGGACGGGCTGCCCGAGGGCGTGCCCGACCCCGAGTCGCTGCCCAGCGCCGCCGAGATTCTCGGCAGCCTCGACCACCCAGTGGCGCAGTACTGGGCGAACAACCGCCCGTTCGATCTGCGACACGTGGATGCTCCCGTCTACTTCCGCCAGGGCCCCGAGGCCGTCGCCCACCAGGCCGTGTGGCTGCGCAGCACGCGCCCGCTGCCCGACGACGACAACCTGCACCGCGCCGCCCTCGCCTACGCGAGCGACTACACGATCCTCGAGCCGATCATGCGGCGGCACGGCATCACGTGGGCGACCCCCGGCCTGAAGATGGCGAGCCTCGACCACGCCATGTGGTGGCACCGCTTCGCGCGGGTCGACGAGTGGCTGCTCTACGTGCAGGAGTCCCCGACCGCGCAGGGCGGCCGCGGGCTCGCGCTCGGTCGCATCTTCACCCGCGAGGGGCTGCTGGTGGCGAGCGTCGCCCAGGAGGGCATGGTGCGCGTGCCCTCCCCCGACGCGCACTGACGGGCCGGCCCGTGCGCCTCGCCGCCGACCTTCCGCCCGAGCGGCTCGACCGTTCGCGGTACGAGCTCGTCGTCGACGAGCGCTTCGACGGGCCCGCGCTCGACACCGCACGATGGTTGCCGCACTACCTTCCGCAGTGGAGCACCCCCGAGCGATCGGCAGCGCGCTACGCGCTCGGCGGCTCCGGCACCGACGCGAGCACCCCGGGCCTCACCCTGCGCATCGACCATGACCAGCCGGCGTGGAGCCCCGAGTTCGACGGCGAGCTGCGGGTGTCGAACCTGCAGACCGGCGTGCGGTCGGGGCCGGCGGGGTCGGGCTCGGGCCAGCATCCCTTTCGCGACGGGCTCGTCGTGCGCACCCCGCAGCCGGAGCGCCCGCTGTGGCTGCCGCACTACGGGCTCATCGAGGTGAGCCTCGTGCCATGCCTGCACCCGCGCGCGCTCACCGCGCTCTGGCTGATCGGCTTCGAGAGTACCCCCGAGCAGTCGGGCGAGCTGTGCGTGGTCGAGCTGTTCGGACGCGACATCGGGCCTGACGGCTCGGGCCGGGTCGGCGTCGGCGTGCATCCCTTCGGCGACCCGGGTCTGCGCGACGACTTCGCGCAGGTCGCGACCGCGATCGACCTCCGCGACGAGCACCGCTACACCGTCGAATGGATGCCCGGGGCCGCCCGCTTCTACCTCGACGACACCCTCCTCGCCGAGGTCGACCAGTCGCCCGCCTACCCGCTGCAGCTCATGCTCAACCTCTACGAGCTGCCCGACGGCAGCCCGCGCGACCCCGCCGACTACCCGCTCGAGGCGCGCATCGCGAGCGTGCGGCACTGGCGGCCGCGCGAGATCGTCGAGGCCTAACCGCGGAACGTCAGCGGCTCGTCGAGGTACGGCTGCCACGCGGCACGCGCTTCGTCGGGCAGGCGGCGCGGCGCCCCCGAGTCGCGGTCGACGAGCACGATCGTGGTCGCGGCCCGCGTGTAGAGCGTGCGCGGCGCGTGCCCGACGGGGCTGAACACCTCGTAGCAGACCTGCAGGCTCGCGCCACCGAGGCGACCCATCCACAGCTCGACGTCGAGCGGCTCGCGGTGGTACGGAATCGGCGCGCGGTACTCGATCTGCTGCGCCGCGATGAGCGTCAGCACTGCGGCACCCGCACCCGTCTCGAGCACCGCCGTCGGCGGCGACGCGGGCCCACCACCCCAGAAGGCGGCGATGCGGGCCTCCTCGAGCAGGGTGAACATGCGCGCGTTGTTGACGTGCCCGTGAGCATCCAGGTCGCTCCACCGCACGGGAATGTGAACGTGCAGGCGCGTCACAGAAGCCACCCGGCCGTCGACCGACTCACGGATGCTCGGCCCTCGTCAGTCGCGCGTCAGCTTGCGGTACGTCACGCGGTGCGGCCGCGCGGCCTCCGCCCCGAGGCGCTCGATCTTGTTCGCCTCGTACGCCTCGAAGTTGCCCTCGAACCAGTACCAGTTCGCCGGGTCGTCCTCGGTGCCCTCGTAGGCGAGGATGTGCGTCGCGATGCGGTCGAGGAACCACCGGTCGTGCGTGATGACCACCGCGCAGCCGGGAAACTCGAGCAGCGCGTTCTCGAGCGACTGCAGCGTCTCGACGTCGAGGTCGTTGGTCGGCTCGTCGAGCAGCAGCAGGTTGCCGCCCTCCTTGAGAGTGAGCGCGAGATTGAGACGGTTGCGCTCACCGCCCGAGAGCACGCCCGCCTTCTTCTGCTGGTCGGGGCCCTTGAAGCCGAACTTCGACACGTAGGCCCGCGAGGGGATCTCGGTCTTGCCGACGGTGATGATGTCGAGGCCGTCGCTCACGACCTCCCACAGCGTCTTGTTCGGGTCGATGTTGGCGCGGCTCTGGTCGACGTAGCTGATCTTGACCGTCTCGCCGATCTTGAGGTCGCCGCCGTCGAGCGGCTCGAGGCCCACGATCGTCTTGAACAGGGTGGTCTTGCCGACACCGTTGGGGCCGATCACGCCGACGATGCCGTTCGGCGGCAGGCTGAAGCTCAGACCGTCGATGAGGGTGCGGTCGCCGAAGCCCTTCTGCAGCTTCTTCGCCTCGATCACGACCGAGCCGAGGCGCGGGCCGGCCGGAATCTGGATCTCCTCGAAGTCGAGCTTGCGCGTCTTCTCGGCCTCCGCCGCCATCTCCTCGTAGCGGGCCAGACGGGCCTTCGACTTCGCCTGGCGGCCCTTGGCGTTCGAGCGCACCCAGTCGAGCTCGTCGGCGAGGCGCTTGGCGAGCTTCGCGTCTTTCTTGCCCTGCACCTCGAGACGCTCGGCCTTCTTCTCGAGGTAGGTCGAGTAGTTGCCCTCGTAGGGGTAGAGGCGACCGCGGTCGACCTCGGCGATCCACTGGGCGACGTGGTCGAGGAAGTACCGGTCGTGGGTGATCGCGATCACGGCGCCGGGGTACTTCTGCAGGTGCTGCTCGAGCCAGAGCACGCTCTCGGCGTCGAGGTGGTTGGTGGGCTCGTCGAGCAGCAGCAGGTCGGGCTTCTCGAGCAGCAGCTTGCAGAGCGCGACGCGGCGCTTCTCGCCACCGCTGAGGTGGGTGATGCTGGCGTCTCCGGGCGGGCAGCGCAGGGCATCCATCGCCTGCTCCAGCTGACTGTCGAGGTCCCACCCGTTCGCGGCGTCGATCTCCTCCTGCAGGGTGCCCATCTCGGCCAGCAGCGCGTCGAAGTCGGCGTCGGGGTCGGCCATCGCGAGCGAGATCTCGTTGAAGCGGGTGATCTTGTCGTGCAGGTCGCGCACGCCGTCTTGCACGTTCTCGAGCACGGTCTTCGACTCGTCGAGCTCGGGCTCCTGCATGAGGATGCCCACGGTGTAGCCGTCGCTCAGCCGCGCCTCGCCGTTCGAGGGGGTGTTGAGGCCAGCCATGATCTTGAGGATCGTCGACTTGCCGGCGCCGTTCGGGCCGACCATGCCGCTCTTCGCGCCCGGGAAGAACGACATCGTGACGTCATCGAGGATGAGCTTGTCGCCGACCGACTTGCGGGCGCGCACCATGGTGTAAATGAACTCGGCCATGGTTCTCAGTCTAGAGAGGCTGTGCGGCCCACCAGGCACCGGCCGGTGCCGAGAACGTCGGCCAGCTGCGACACCAACTCGCCGTCGATGATCTGGCCGAGCAGGCACTGCCCGTCGATCGGGATGCCCACCAGGATCGAGTCGGCGAGCTCGCCGACGGGGGTCGTGTCGGGTGTGATCTCGATCGTCGCGCGATCGAATCCGGCGGCGGCGAGCGAGTTCACGATCGTGGCGGTCGTCGGGCGCTCCGAGCGCTCGAGCAGACCGTTGATGACGAACTCGAAGTACGGGCGGTTCTGCCCGGCGGTGCCGCCCTCGACGAACTCGGGGTCGGGCGTCGGCGTCGGCGAGGGCTCGGCGCTCGAGGTCGGCGCCTCGGTGGGCACCGGTTCGGCATCCCCCACCGCGCACCCCGCCAGCAGGGCCGCGCAGATCGCGACGATCGCCACGGCCGCCCCGCGATGACGGGATGCTGCGCTCACGCTCGTTGCCACGACTGCCTTCCCGGCCTCCGGTCGGGGCCGCCTCGATTCTAGGGCGAACGCCGCTCAGCACCGTGCCGCCCCGGTGCCGTTCGGAATGCGAACACCCCGGCCCTGCGCGTCATTGCGCGAGCCCGCACCCCGGAGCATGATTCGAGTACGGAACATCAGCGGGCGGTGGTCGGGGGACCACCGGGGGCCCGCAGGAATCCGGGAGATGCGGAGTCGTTCGGGTCGACTCCGCCGCACTCCTGATTGCGCGGTCGTTCCTGGTCTCTTCGGGTGAGACCAGGAACGACCGCTGTCGTTAGGGCACACTGTGATCTCAACCCGAGCAGCGTCACTCGCTCGGACGGAGCGGAGGCGGAACCGGGGGATGAGCGTTCGCGACGCACTCGGCGGGCCCTGGGCCTCGCACTGGCTCGTCATGGTGGCCTTCCTGCCCCCGAGCACGTTGCTCGTGCTGCTGCGCGAGACCGTGACCCCCTTCCCGGAGTGGTGGTGGCCGCTCGTCTCGGCGCTCGCCCAGCACCTCGTGACCGCCGTCGTGATCCTCGGCGGGGCGGCGATCGCCCGTGCGGTGCACGATGTCGTGCCCGTTCCCACGGCGCTCGCGATCTGGAGCCTCGGCGCTGCTCTGCGCGGCGTCGTCGCGGGGGTGCTCGCCGAGCAGGTGGCCGGCGTCGACGGCGAAATCGCCTCCCGGGCGGCGGTGTGGGCGCTCGTGAGCCTGGTCTGGGTACCGCCCATCGTCTACGCGATCGCCCAGTTCGAGCGCCGCCGTCTGCTGCTCGGCGCGATCGACGTCGCCGAGTTCGAGCTCTCGCGCGAGCGGCCCCGGGCCGACGCCTCCGGCGCGGCCGTGCAGCGGCAGCTGCGCATCGCGATCGCCGAGTCGCTGAACCCGGCCCTGCACGACCTGCAGCAGGCGCTCGACGCGAGCCGCGCATCCCTCGACCGGGCGGCCGTGGCCGAGCTGAGCCTGCGCGTCTCGCAGCTGCACGACGACACGGCCGACCTGCTCGCGTCGGCCGTCGATACGGGCCCTCCCCCGCCTCGTCCGGTCGCGTCGCTGCGCCGTGCGCTCGACGTGCCGCCCCGGCGCCCGTGGAGCACGGCGGGCCTCGTCGCTCTCGCGACGGCGACGCTCGTGCTGCTCGACGCCTGGCGCATCTTCGGCCCGCTCGCCGCGATCGAGGTCGCCGTGTCGACGACTGCCGCGGCGCTCGTCATCGGGGCGGTGCCCGCCGCGGTGGCGCGCTTCCGGCCCGAGTTGCTGGAGGCCAACGGGCAGCGCACGACGACGGTCGCGACGCTGCTGGGCATCTTCGTGGCGACCTATCTGATGCTCAACAGCGGCATCGATCCGATCACCTGGCACGGACTCGTGATCGTGCCGCTGCTGGCCCTCGGCCTGACGATCGCGACGGCGACGAGCATCGCGGCGCTGCTGCTCGCCGATCTCAACCGAGACGCCGACCAGCGGCTCGCGGCACTGCAGGCCGAGCTGGCGACCCTGCACGAGCACAACGAGGCACTGCTCGTGCGGGAGCGCAAGCGGCTCTCCGACCTGATGCACGGCCCCGTGCAGGGCCGCATCGCCGCCTGCATCATGGCTCTCAACTTCCACACGACGGGCGGCACCGACTCGGTGCAGGGGCGCCAGCTCACCGATGCCATGCTCGAGCACCTCAGCGCCGTGTCGCGCGACCTCGCGAAGATCACATCCGCGTCCTCCATCGCCGCGACCCGACCCTGATCGACCCCTGAAGAGGGGGGAGGCACAGCGACGGCGGCGCTGTCCCCGAACACGAGCGGCCCGTACACTGCAGGCATGACCGCACCCGAAGGGTCGAACGGCACCGTGCTCGTCGCCGACGACGACGCACTGGTCCGAGGGGTGCTGCGCATGGCCCTGACGCGGGCCGGCTACGCGGTGGTCGAGGCCCGTGACGCGGTGGAGGCGCTCGCCGCCGCGATGGCGCACGACCCGGCCCTCGTCGTGCTCGACATCAACATGCCCGGCGGCACGGTGCACGAGACCCTCGGCTCGTTGCGGGAGCGCTGCCCCACCCTCCCGGTGCTCGTGCTCAGCGGCGAGTCGCACCCGCCCGCCGACCTCGCGACAGAGAACAGCGACTTCGCCCGCAAGCCGATCGAGCTCGACGATCTGCTGACCCGCATCCACCGCCTCCTGCCCCCGACCACGACGTCGCCATGAACCGGGGGGCGGAGACGATCGAGCACGAGCTCGCGACGATCGTGCACGCCCTGCGTCTGGCCTTCCACGACAGTCCCGATCCGGCTTTCGCAATCGACACCGCCGGCCGGTTCCTGATGGTCAACCCCGTGCTGTGCGACTTCCTGCACGTGGAGGAGGAGTCGCTGCTGGGTCAGCCCTACGACCTGTTCTCGCAGTCGACGGATGCAGAGCGAATCCGCGCGTCGGTGGCGACAGCTCTCGGCGGCAGCGCGACGCGGTACCGCGCGACCGGCACGCGCCTGAATGGCGAGCCGTTCGTCACTGAGGTAACGCTGCTCCCCCTGCGTCTGGGCGGGCAAGTGGTCGCCCTGGCCGGCACTGCCATGGATCTCACGCTCGCCGGTGCCGCAAACGCCGCCGCCCAGCGCAGCGAGGACCTCCTCCGTCTCGCTGGCCGCATCGCCCGCTTCGGCGGGTGGTCGGTCGACGCGGAGTCGCGCACCGTTGATCTCTCCGAAGGGGCGCGGCGAATTCTCGGGCTCCCAACGGATGTCGCAGATGTCTCTGCCGCAGCCTGGGCACTGCACCCTGAGGACGAGCGCCCACGCATCGGCGCACTGCTCGAGAGCTGCCTGACCAACGGTGAACCCTTCGAGCTCGAGAGCATCATGCTGACCACGAACGGCGAACGCCTCAGGATTCGGACCATCGGAGAGGCAGAGCGGAGATCTGACGGAACGATCGTCGGCGCGAGGGGGGCGATCCTCGACGTGACTGCCGCAGCGACCGCCCGCGAGCGAGAGCGTGCCCTCGAGGCGCGGCTGACGGCGACGCTCAGCTCGATCGGCGACGGCATCATCTTCGTTGACGACCACGACCAGGTG